>DATHDH010000041.1:0-8965 GCA_035319145.1 Dissulfurispiraceae bacterium
GATCTTGAATGGTCCGACAAGGGCGTTGAAGGGGCATACCGTTTCATCAACAAGCTCTGGAACACGGTGTTCAGGAATATCGAAGCCATACGCCCGACGCGTGCCTGCTCGTTCGACGGTGCTTCGCTTCAGGCGTCCGCAGCAACTGCGCTCTTGCGCAAAACCCACCAGACGATCAGGAAGGTCACCGACGACATCGAGAAGGATTACCATTTCAATACGGCCATAGCCGCCCTGATGGAACTGGTCAATGAGATGGCGGCCTTTACTCCGCAGAGCGAGACGGACCGTTCCGTGCTCGGCTGCGCCATGCGCAACGCCGTGCTCATGATATCTCCCTTTGCCCCGCATGTTGCCGAGGAGCTCTGGGAGGCGCTCGGCGAGGGCGCAAGCGTCTTCGAGCAGCCATGGCCGGCCTGGGATGCCGCGCTCGCGAAGGACGAGGAGATCGAACTGGTCGTCCAGGTGAACGGCAGGCTGCGCGCCAAGATAGTCGTACCGGCAGGACTGTCGGAAGAGGCTGCGCGGGAGAAGGCGCTTGCCGATCCGAAGGTGGCCGAACACACTGCGGGGAAACAGATTGTCAAGATCCTGGTTGTGCAGGGCCGGCTCGTGAATATCGTGATGAAGTGAACCGGTTTTAGGCACAGTGCGGGTTAACGGAGATGATGAACGAATGATGAGGAGACCTCGGTGAAAAAGCTTATCCTGCTGGCTGTTGTCATAGGAATCTTCCTGACCGGATGTGGTTATACCCTCCAAACGAGGGCGAATCTGCCGTTTCAGGAGATCGATCTCGGGCGAATCGAAAACAAGACGGCGGAGCCGAAGATAGAAGACCGTATGACCCGGAACCTGGGCGATGTCCTGATGGAATACGGCTTTGCGCTTTCGCCGGGGGCACGCTACCGCATCGAAGGGGAGGTCCGCTCATTTGTGCTGACAGTGCTGTCGGAAGTTTCCCTTACGGCAGCCCAGTATCAGGTAACCGCAACAGTGGGCATGCGGCTGGTCGACACGCAGACCGGAAAAATCGTACCGATAGAGAACATCAGCAGCCCCTATGTAACGTCATTCAGCGCATCCGGCAGGCTTGAAAACATCCTTGCTCAAAAGGAGATTGCCACGAACTCCGCACTGCGCGATCTGTCGCAGCGCATTGTTCAGCAGCTCGTCTACGATAAGCGTCTCTTTGAAACGCAGCCTGCAAAGACGACCCCGGCCGAGCCCCCTGCACAGCCGGCGCCGGCGGTGAAATGAGCCGCAAGCAGTTCATGCAGGAGCTGGAGCGCAAGCTCCCGCAGCCGGTTTATCTTCTGACGGCTTCAGACGGTTTTCTCCTGTATGACATTCTCGGTGAAATCCGCGCGGCTTTCAGTGACGACGGGCCATTTGCGGTCGAAGTTTTCGACCTTGCGTCGAGCGACGACTGCCCGCCGCTGGCCGAGGTCATCGATATCATGCGCACCCTTGCCTTTTTCGGGGCCAGAAAAACGGTTATTCTCCGCAGTCTCCAGAAATTGCCGAAGAAAGAAGCCGGCAAGCTGGAGGAGTATTGTATGAACCCCTCGCCGGACACCGCGCTCGTGATGCTGCATGAAGGCGCAGCGGTCAAGGCGCTCGAACCCCGCGCCCTGAAGGCGGTAAAGTCGATTCCCTTGAGCATATCCGAGCGCGATATCCCGCTCTGGGTGCAGGAACGGGCGCGCGCCAAGGGCGTGACCTTCACGAAGGATGCACTCGAAATGCTGATCAGCTCGGTCGGCACCGACCTTGGATTGCTGCATGCGGAGCTTGATAAACTTGCCCTCGCAGGGGTAAGCGGAACCGTCGATACGGATACTGTTCGTGCCGTCATCTATGCAGGTGCCGAGTATGGAACATTCGATCTGATTCACGCGCTTGAAGCAGGGAATGTCAGGCAGGCGTTCAAGCGGTTCGAGAGTGTGCGGCGTTCTGCCGATCCGCAGATGGTTCTCGGCGCGCTGAACTGGCATTATGCGCGGCGCGGGGGAAGACCGGGGCTTGCGGTGATGTCGCTGCTTCATGAGGCTGATATCGCGCTGAAGTCGTCCCATCAGTGCGTTCTGGAACGCCTCATCTACAACCTCTGCCGCCGCTGATGCCGCACAAAAAGAAGGGGAATTCCGAACGGAATTCCCCTTCTTTTTGTGTTCTTCGCCCGGAGTAAGTTATGCGATCGCGGCGTTCGCCTTTTTCGTGATGCGCGATATCTTCCGCGCTGCGGTATTCTTGTGAATGATTCCCTTCGAGGCGGCGCTGCTCAGGGTCTTAACCGCCTTCTTCAGGGCGGTTGCGATGGTTTCCTTCTCCTTGCCCGGAAGCGACACTTCGAGCTTCTTTACGCAGGTCTTTATTTCAGCGGTCTTGGACTGGTTGCGCAGACTGCGCTTCTCGTCCTGCCGTACGCGCTTCAGCGCGGACATATTCTTCTTTACGGGTGCCTTTGCTGCCATTGAGTGCCTCCAAATTGGTCAAGAATGAGTATATAAACTAGCACAATTCTTAACAGAAAATCAACGACTATGGTAGAATTCTGACTGATATTCCTATGAACTACAAACCGTTATCCGTAGACAAACTCAAACGTTATGCGCTTTCTGAGCGCGCCAGCAAGGTCTCCCTTGCGGCCCTAGGCGCTCCGCATCGCGCCGGTGCAAGCTTTGCCGATTTTGTAAACGCATTGCCGGGCTTCCTCGCTGCCGACGACATTCGCGAGATTGCAAAGGCATGCGTTACCGCCCGGAAAAACGGACGTCCCGTGCTCCTCGGCATGGGCGCGCATCCAATTAAGGTCGGGCTGTCGCCCATTATTATCGACCTCATGCGCAAAGGAATTATCACTGCATTTGCCGGTAATGGCGCATGCATCATCCACGATTTTGAACTGGCGCTGGCCGGCCGCACCTCGGAGGACGTTGCGCAGGAACTCACTACCGGCGCGTTCGGCATGGCGATAGAAACCGGGCGGGAACTGAACCTTGCGCTGCGCGAGGGAGTGAAGAACGGCCTTGGCATCGGTCGCGCCGTCGGCGACCACATCGTCGGCCATGCGTTGCCGAACCGTGCATCGAGCATCTTTGCGACGGCGGCCGAACTGGATATCCCTGCAAGCGTGCATGTAACCATCGGGGCGGATATCATCCATATGCATCCCGAGGCAGACGGGGCGGCCATCGGCGAGGGCAGTATGCGCGACTTCCGCCTGCTTGCCGCTGTCGTGGCCGATCTTGAAGGCGGCGTCTACATTAATCTCGGCTCGGCGGTCGTGCTGCCGGAGGTCTTCCTCAAGGCGCTTGCCGTTGCCAGAAACCTGGGGCATACGGTCGAGAACATAACGACGGTGAATATGGATTTTATTCAGCACTACCGCCCGCGCGAGAATGTCCTGCGCAGGCCGACGCAGCTCAAAGGACGGAACTTCGCATTGACCGGCCACCATGAAATCATGTTCCCGCTGCTGGCCGCCATGATTCTCGAGGAGTATTCGAAATGAACGTGATTGTTGATGAAGAGACCTGCATCGGCTGCGGCCGGTGCGTTGAGATTTGCCCCGCGGTTTTCTTTCTTGATGAGGCTATCGGCAAATCGGTAGTCATCGATCCCGATGCCTGCGATTATGCCGGCTGCTGCGAGGCCGCAGCCGAGAATTGTCCGGTTAGCGCCATTACCGTCGAGGAATAGCTTTTCATGAGGTGTGGCAGGCTACCTTGTTCCGCTGCGGGCAGGGAACCAGGCACTCGAAACGGACTCGCCCTTGCGGGGGGCCGCTCAGCGCCGCATTAAACAGAACAACCAACCAAACAACAGGAGTCCATCACTTTGATCCCGGATAACCTGCTGGAAATCATGAAACAGGATGGGGTTGTTGCCATTGCGACATTGGGAGAGCAGAGAAATGAAGGGTCAGGGCTAAAAGTGGCGAGGCCGCTCACGCATTGAATATGACGGAGGAAGGAGATATTGGAGCTACAGGCGAGCATGTCGCGTGTCAAGGGCTGACTCCTCCTTCTTCCCGAGTCGTCGAGCGGCCTTGCGCTGCCAGGCGAAGGCAGCCCTCATGAAGATGTCGAGCAGGCGGTTTGTGATTAATAACCGTAAAGGAGGGTGCTTACAATGAATGCAAGCGACATGGATTTGGATCATCTAAAGCCGATCGATCTGAACGGCGAAGCAACAAAGAAGGGATCGACAGCAACGCCATTCTCTACTCTAATCTTCGCGGTTGCAGCCGGCGATATGGCCACCGTCGAAGCTCAGATTGCAGACAACATCACATGGGGATTGATGCCGTACAACAAACAGCTCAACGGCAAAAATGAGGTTCTGCCATGGTTCAAAACTGCAATGGCAGACCGCAAGGAGCCTATGACTATCACCAATGCACTGTGTGGCGACTGGGGAGTTTTTGAATACTGGAATATCGGCACTATGAGCGAAGAAGTCATTCAGTTTGGCAACGAACAGCACTGGCCATGGCCACGAGACCCGAAGAACTTCTTAGGTCAAAACTATCGCGTTGCCCAGTGTTTTGTATACCACCTCAATTCAGATAGAAAAATTGACGTCATGAGACAATATCTGGATACAGGAAGTGTATGGGCACAGCTTAAGTAGAAGCCTGGCTCAAACCGGACGCCAGCGAGGTCCTCACCGTGGATGAACTTAAGCTTTGTGGGAAAAGAGAAGGATGCAGGCCAAAGGTACTCCTCCCGGCGAACTAAAGAAAATCATCAAAGACCGTTACAAAGCAGGATTCTATAAAGCGCCGGAACGGGCCGGCATCTCGTATATGCTGTCCCCCATATTGAGGACTTATTTCAACCCGGAAGAACACGACAAGGTCATCACTATGAATTACCCGCACGTCATGTACTACGCTCCCAATGTTGCAAATGAAGATGTCGGCGGCGGGAAACTGGGCGGCATGTATCCTTTTCTTATACTGCCCGGCCCCCACGGATACATAATCCAGCCTCTCGACCAGGCGGAAAGAGCAGCAATTAACAAAGAGTACGAAGGGATGCTTGCAAGACTTTGCAAAATCAAGGAAGTGCGGTGTTTGCCAAAAGATAAAGGTCAATAAACATGCATTTTCGGGGTCAGAATTACCCCTTTAACGGCGAGAGCGAAAATCATCGAGCTGGCAGCTAACATGCCCATGCACCCGGACCCAAACCACGCCGGGCGCATTAACTGGAAGAAAGGGAACACGATCATGAAGCTGACAACTACCACGCAGGTCTCCGTTGACGGCGTGATGCAGGGTCCCGGTGCGCGGCAGGACGAACTCGACGCGTTTGAGCGCCACGGATGGGCACACTTCGATAACGAAGCCGGGAAGGTCATGGACGAAATCTTCCAGCGCGCCGACGCATTCTTGTTTGGTCGGCTCACCTACAAACACTTCGCCGCCACTTGGGGAACATGGGACGATCCGGGCGACAGTCCAATATGGACGGCCTTGCATACCAAGCCTAAGTATGTAGCGTCGACGACACTCACCAACCCGCGATGGGCAAATACGACTGTTTTGTCGGGTGATCTTGTGGCCGCAGTCCGCGCGCTGAAAGCCATGCAGGGCGGCGAACTGCAGGTGCATGGGAGCGGCGCCTTGTTCCGATGGCTGCTTGACAACGACCTTATCGACGAGATCAACTTGTTTACCTTCCCCGTGCTCGTCGGACAAGGCACGCGGCTATTTGCCGCCGCTGGGCCGGATGTATCGCTTGACTTGATTGACTCGCGAGCCACTCCCAGCGGGATCACGATTCAGGTCTACCGGACCACCGGCCGCCGCCCATAGTCGCCCAACAAAGCGTGCACCGGACGGCTGGGAGATAGCGAGAGTTTTTGGGGTTGCACTATACTACAGTAAGTGCGATGGTGAGCTGTGCAGAGAGCAGAGATGAAAACCGATTTGCAAAGACCTGATTCTTATTATTCCCCAAGGAGGACGTTCAAAAGTATGATGATGCAATGTGCTAAGGGTTGGGCACGCCTGGCGGCCATGGTCCTCATCGGCTGCTTTCTTCAGGCTTGCGCCACACCCCTGAAAGGAAACGTTCTCGAGCCGATGCCGGCTGAACGGCGCATCGAAACGCACTCTTTCGATGTCTCAAAGGGGGAGCAGATTATCGGTCTGATAGCCGTGGTCCGCACCCGGGACGGAGACACGCTGCCGGACATTGCGAGACACTTCGGTCTCGGCCACGACGCCCTCAATGCGGCCAACCCAGGCGTGGATGTCTGGGTACCCAGGCCCGATAGCCGCGTCGTGCTTCCTCTGATGTTCATCCTGCCGCAGGCTAACCCGCAGGGTGTCGTAATCAACCTTGCCTCTATGCGGCTGTTTCATTTTGACGGGAAGAGCCGGTCGATCCGGACCTATCCCGTCGGCATCGGCGAAGAGGGCCGCACCACCCCCATGGGAGAGATGCGCGTTGAGCGAAAAGCCGTCCGGCCAACCTGGTACGTGCCCGCCTCCATCCGCAGGGACCACGCGCAAAAGGGCGACCCGCTGCCCGCCGAAGTGCCGCCGGGGCCCGAAAACCCTCTTGGGGAATATGCGCTCTACCTGAGCCGGCCTACTTACGTGATCCACGGGACCAACAAGCCTTACAGCATAGGCCTTCGGGCAACCAACGGCTGCCTCCGGCTCTATCCGGAAGACATGGGAACCCTTTATCAGGCCGTCCCAGCGAAGACCCCCGTGCACATCGTGAACCAGCCTTACCTGGTCGGCCGCGCCGGAGGCATGCTCTACCTGGAGGCGCACGCGCCGCAAGAAGAGTTGAACGCCGCCGACGTGAAAAAGAAACTCTACGCGCGGCTTCAGGACATCGAGAAGAAGGAAGTGCGCCGCCTGGACTGGAAGCGCGTGGAGGAGACGCTGACGCAGGCCCAGGGCATTCCCGTCCCGATCCTCGAAGGAAGTAGCGGAATCGAAGACCTGATCGCATCTGCCGTTGAGGTCCAGCGGCCGGTCGAGTTGACCGGCCAGCCGCACGCCCCTGCATTCAAGGCCGGGGCCTGGTACGTTCGCGTAGATGAGACCACCGGCAAAGATACTGCGAAGAGATTGGCTGCCGTGTTGAATCATCAGGGGCCCCAGATTCCGGCCCTCGTGGTGCAGACGGGCTCTCGCTATCAGGTGCTGGCCGGACCCTATGCGAACCAGAAGACGGCCAAGGAAGTGTCCCGGAGAATGAAGAGCAACATGGAACTCGACGGGGTGATCGTCAGTCCCGACGAGTCGAAAAAACTGGCCCGCAAGACAACGAAGAACAGGCAAGAGGTGGAAACACCGCGGCCTTGAATCGTCCCCTTTTATAAAGCACTCAGCATAGCGGATTGCCTCGGCTCACGCATCGTCGGAGCGGCGAACCCGGAGCCTATCTGCGCGAAAGGCGACTCGCAATGAGCAAAAGCTTTATTGGAAGAGGTGATAAATATGAGAAAAGAATATGACTTTTCAAAAGCAGTTAAAGACCCTTGCGCGAGCAGGCTTAAACGTCGAGTTACGCTCAGGATGGATGCAGGCAACATCGGCCACTTTAAGCAACTGGCACAGGAAATCGGAGTGCCTTACCAGACGCTAATCAATCTTTATTTAAGAGACTGTGCCGCCTCACATAAAAAGTCTTGCACTGGAAAACGGCGTAACTGACCAACCAGCCGTTCGAAGTCCCGCGCTCTACGGGCGCTGGCTCAACTCGGCAATGAACACAAAAAAAGAGTCCTCCCTGGGGGAGGAGGACTCTCGCATGTCCTGGACAAAAGGGGGCTTTGCCCAGGGACTCTTTTATCTATAGACATCGGCTATTATGACCACTTCAGTACATAACGCCCAATTTATTAATTTACCGAGGCTGCCGAACCGCCGTCAAATAAGAAAAAGTTCTGAGGGGATAAGGAAGGTTTATAGCGAAACGGCTATGAGTCTTAGCCCACATTGTTTATGAACTTCGTCAGGGCATGGCAAAAGATGTGCTCATTGAGAAAGAAAAAAGAGGTTGCCGGAATTTCCAGCAACCCCTCGTTCTCATAAATGCCGGTGGCGAGAATCGAACTCGCACATCCTTGCGGATACCGGATTTTGAGTCCGGCGCGTCTGCCAGTTCCACCACACCGGCGAATGAAAACAAAATCTAGTATAGCATAGGCAGCTGCATCAGCCCGTTGATGGACGGCCCTTGGCGCCGGAGCTTGCAGCCGGTTCTATATGCACTATCACGTCTGCAACAGTCGGAGCGCCTTCTTTAATGGTCTTCTCAACAGCATGGGCGATAGCGTGCGCGCGTTCGATAGAGAGGTCGGGGCTGACCTGCACGTGAAGATCGACAAACATGTGGCTCGCTGTCCCGCGCGTGCGAATCTTGTGGCAGCTTACGACTCCCTCGACCGATTTGGCAAGATCCTCAATGACGACCGGACAGCCGGTGCGGGCATCTACGAGCGTTTCGGCGGACTCGCGCAGGATCGCGACGCCCGCCCGTAGAACGAAAAGGCCGACTATTATGCCCACGATCGGGTCGACCAGCGGATATCCGAACATGACGAATGGAAGGCTTACCAGGACACCCGACGTTACATAGATATCGCTCTTCGTATGCTGGGCATCAGCAACGAGAAACTCGCTGTCGAGTTCCTTCCCCTTCCGCTTTTCATAGGTGGTGACAAATACATTTATGAACAGCGTGGCGAGCATGATGACGATGCTCGCAAGCGACAGATTCGGTTGATGGTTTCCGCTGAATGCGCCGATTGCTTCCTTGATGATTGCGTAACAGGTCAGAAGCATCAAGAGGCCGATGGCAATAGTAAAGACTGTTTCGTATTTTCTGTGCCCGTATGGGTGTTCGGCATCGGGAGGTTGAGCTGCGAGACGGACGGCAATGAGGCCGGCGACATTCGACACCCCATCAAATATCGAATGAAATCC
>DATHDH010000042.1:0-19498 GCA_035319145.1 Dissulfurispiraceae bacterium
TTCCTTCAATTTCATGAGGGCTTCGCTATGCCTTCCGCTATCAAAAAGCGCCCGACCCTCAGTCCATTTTGCCTCGCACGCCTGAGCCTTCTGCTGCTGTTGCGACTTTGTCCTCTGGAGTTCGCCGAGTTTCCACTTCAGTTTGTTCCAGTGAATCTCCGTATTGGTGTCGCGAGGCTTGAGCTTGAGGGCATCTTCCGCGGCACCGATGCCCTTCTGAAGGG
This sequence comes from Dissulfurispiraceae bacterium, assembly GCA_035319145.1. Taxonomy (GTDB): domain Bacteria; phylum Nitrospirota; class Thermodesulfovibrionia; order Thermodesulfovibrionales; family Dissulfurispiraceae; genus JAAYUK01. The sequence continues at coordinate 225 of DATHDH010000042.1, forward strand.
TTGCTTCATCAAGGGGATTATCGGTAACTGCAAGACTCGCAGCATACCCGTAAAGCTCCTTGAAGCGCTTATCCTTTGCTGCCGAGTCCTCCCATTGTTTGTAATACTTTGCGTAAAGGGGATCGGCAGGATCGCCGTTTTCTCTCATTGCCTTAAGCCCTTCGGCATACTGTCCGACTGCGGCTTCAAAATTGTACGCGCGGTAATACTGATCACCATTGTTAAAAGCGCTCTGGGCATATGCCTTTGCATGCAATTTCTTTTGCGCTTTTTCCATACCGGCCGCCAGTTCGGTAAACTGATTGCGCCGGGAATCTTTTTCAAGGAACCGCGCCCCGTAATTTCTCAGCTGCTTTGCTACATCCGCAAGGCCGTTCGCATCCGACGGAATTCCCCTTGCATAGTTCGCTTTTGCCTGATCATAGTACTGCATGGCTTCGCGCCGCTGACCCAGCATAGTATTGGTCGTCTGCAACGCCGACTCGAAATGTTTCTGGTCGGCCGGCGAGAGTTCATTCTTCAACACCTGCTTGAGATGCGTTTCCGCCTGCTCCCATTGCTGTTCCTTAAAAAGCCTTGTCCATTCAGCATTGCTTTTCTGGGAGAAATCGTTGTACCACGCTAACCCTTTGGTCATCTCGTCGCTCACGCGTTTCCAGAGAGGGTTTTCCGTTGATTGGCCGGCAGCCATGGGACGCAGGATATCTTGTATCTCAAGCATCGTCCGATTCGCCGACCAGACTTTCTGTTGTGCGATAAACCCGTCGAATGCCCTCGCCTTCGCCTCGACACGCGGCCACTGCGCCGCATAATTCTTTGCGTCTTCAAGTTTCTTTTTTGCGTCGGCATCGGCCGGATTCAGCCTCACGGCCTGCTCAAGACGCCTGATTGCAGTTGGGTGATCGGATTTGTGCAAGGCGTCCCAGCCCTGTTTCTTGAGTTCCTGTGAAAACTGCGTCAAAAGCGGAGCGGCGAGCTGCGCATCTATTTTCGACGCGGCTTCTGCTTCCGCAACTGCTTCATCATATTTCCTCTGTGACCAGAGGTCTTTCGCCTTGTTCAGTTTTTTTATTGCCTCATCTTTCTGCTTCCCTTTGTCAATATCGGACTGGGAAACGGTCACGCTGAGCGTTCCGGAACCGCTGCCCAGATCAGCGCCGTCGGCGTTCTTGACAGCACAGGTCATCGTATATCCGCCGGTTTTACTGCAGGTAACACCGGTCTCGCGTGAAGCCGGGGCAGCAAGGGAACATCCTTCGGGGGCGACGGTCCACTGATAGCGAAACTCCTGCTGAGCATCGGGCGTTACCGCTGCCGAAAACTCGACTCGCTGCCCCTCCGCAATCTGCCGTTCTGCGGGGACGAGGCCGACCCCTTCCCGCCATATCACGGGAGGCGGTCCGGCTATTTTCGGACCGGTGATGTTTACAGCCGGCTTTTTCGCACTGAATGTAATTTTTTCTACACCTAATTCATCGCCCCCGTCTTTGGCCTTTGCGTGAACGGTTACGGTAATGGGCTTATCATTCTTTGTCTTCAAAGAATACGCCCTGCCGTTCGGGACATTCGCGGCAGGACCTGCACTTACGGCATCACCAGAAAGCTCCCACCAGAAGGAGAGCATTTCATCGCTCATCCTGGGCTCTTCCTGAACAGAAACGGTAACCAATTCACCGACCAACGGATCTTTCTTGTCGGCCGTCAGCTTGAGCGTGGGCTTGACCACCTCGACCGGGATCTGTTCTGATTCGCCGATGGTGACTTTACGGCCATCCATTTCCCGAAGGACCTTTACCCAGACCGGCGTGGTCCCGATTTTTCTGAATGTTGCGCTGTTGCGAGTCTGAGAACCTGCGCTGGTTTCGTAGGCTGGATTCTTCGGGTCTCCGAAAACAGCATCCGGATTCCGTTCCCAGACATAAAACAATGTGGGGCCTGAAAATGGCTTGTCCCCAGAAAAGACCTCGGCAAAGAAAGTGGCCTTGCCGCCGATAGGGATGCGATTCTCTTTCGGGCTCTCTTTCGTCAGCTTCACCTTCACGGAATTACATTGAATCGTGACCGATGCAGATGCGCTCTCTCCATCCTGATCGGTAATCGTAACGCCTGCAGCACATGATTTGCAGGCGTTCGTATTGACGACCTTCGCCTGGGCGTCCTTGGCATCCTGCGCGCATCCGCTCCAAACATAGGAATATCCACCGGTACCCTCGCTCGCCTCGGCCTGGAGCGTAACGATATCGCCGAAGTCGGCCGGGTTTTTGGATGGGGTAAGCTTAACCTTCAGCGGCTGCTTGTGCTTCTTGTTTTCATTTCTTCTCATGTCATCCGCTTTCTTCGGGTCATACGTCCCCTTGCCGAACGCACCCTCCCAGCATCCCTTGGCACAATCATTGGGAGCACCGAAGAAATGTCTGCTTGTACAGCCGAACGCACCGGCGCCCCCGAAGCATGGCCCCGAGCTCTTGCATTCGGGAACCGATTTGTTTTCGGGGTCATACCAAACGCCGATGTGGCCTGCCCACCCACAATAGCAACGACAGAGACAATTGAGATACTGATTCTTCTTATCTTCCTCGCTCGGCGGAGGCGTGCAGGTCTGCTCCAGCGAAGGTTTCTGTTTTTCAATACACCCGCTCGGTTTCCGCGCCGTTACGCTGCGGGTCTGCTTCTTCGTAGTCCTGCCGCATTCTCCCCAGTCGGAGTATTCGTAGGAGCAGACAAGCGGCTCTTTGACGATGTCCTGTTTCTTTCCAACGGTAATCGGAACGACCGGCGAAGGCGTGTCCCCTAAGGAAGTGCTCTCTCTCGGCGTTTCATCAACCGCTACCGTAGTGCATCCCCGACGGACGGCTTTCCCCGAAAGTCCGTCTTCCATGGACACCTTGGGCAGTCCGTCAACTCGCCATTCATAGCGGATCTCGACACAAACCTCATAATTCCCCGGCGCCGCAAGCTGCGCCGATGAACTGCCGCGGTCATATGTCTTGTCGAACTCCCGGCCGTTAAGCATCCAGACGTGATTCCTGCTGAACGCGGGCCGCGCATTGATACCACCCATGCACGCTGCACGTTCCTTGATATCCTTTTCGACCGCAGCATGATCGAGCGAATCCCTAACTGCAACACTCACTGAGCCCTTCTCTTTAAGACGCGCTGGAGATGCAATAACATCAACCCCGCGTTCCTCGATGTTCTGTCTGAGCACATCGACCTCATTGATGACGAGCTGTCTCGCATCCAGCCATGCCTTCAAGACCGGAGTGGAACATTTACTCATCAGCGCCTGCTCGACGCCCTGATCATGTTTCGACTCAACATCGTCATAATGCCGTGAAGCCGCCTTGGCATGACAAGCCAGCAATGACATCATATACGGAGGGATGAGATCCTGACGAAACGCGTACCCTGAGGCAAGATGTTTTCTGAGCCCATGCTGATCATAGACCCTGCACGCAAGCTGCCGATCACTTTGCATCTGTTCGCAGGTCTTGTCCTCAATATTCTGCTCCCTCCCGGGAACCGTATATATGCCGGCGATGAGATCCATGCAATCCTGACGCTGCACCACGGCACCATATCCGGCAGAGCTGATCCAATCGACCAGAAGTTCGCCGGTTCCCATATAAATGGCGCTGAATAACTGAAGAAGACCAAAGCCGGGATTTGCCAGTCCGGCAATGGTTGCAGCAAGACGGATGCTCGCCTTTTCAAGCCCCTCTTTTTCAATGGCTTCCGGGAGCTCTTTCAGCTCCCAGAGCGCCAGCAAACCAACGAACCAGTTCTTGTAGGCTACCTTCGCACCGCCCTTCAGCGTTGCGATTGCGCTTTCCGATGCCTCTTCAAGTTTTAAACGGAGTCCTGCCCACTTGCCCTCCCCCTCCAAAACGCCTTTCAAAAAGGCCCGCTGCTTTACGGAGTTTTTCACAGCGAGCGTTTCCAGGGCTGCAAACTCGACATTCGCCTTCTTGAGCACATCCTTTCCGATTCTCTGAGAAAACTCCATGGACTTCTCGGCGAGCGCCTTCGGCGTCGTCGGAGAAATGAAGGCATTCTCGGCCGTCACAGCAATTGCATCTTCAAGAAGGCCGAGTTCCTTTGCGACAACTCCTTCAGCGCTCACCCCGCTGAGCTTGCGCGCCTCCATGTAATACTTGCGCGCCCTGGTCACATTCTTCTTGGCAAGGGCGAGTTTCCCCTCGCGAAGCGCCTGCTGAGCCTCGTTCAGGCTGTATTCGGCAGCTTGCACATATCCTTCCAGCGTTGGTTGGGCAATCCCTTCGATGGCATGTTCCTCCACGGCTGTGGCACTGTGGACGACCGAATAGGCTTCGCCCCCCTCGTCAGCGACGAGCTCGGCGACCTGCACCCTTTCGCCCTTTTCATAAGCCTGGAGAATAAATTTCGTCGGCGTGGTATAAAGCCCTTCAGCCCCCTCTTCGCCGACCTCCAGGAGATTCGGATAGTTCCCGGACTTCAAAAACTCCGCTATGGCGTCTTCATTCTTTGCGACATTCTGAAGCATCTGCGACGGCGGATACAGGTTCACGGATCTGAGCAGTCGCTGTATTTCGTCGGTGTTATACCCCGCCGTTTCCGCCAATGCTTTGATCTTCCTTCTTAGACGGCCCTGAAAGCTTTTCCAGGCGTCTTTGGCGCGCTCCGGAGACACATTCTCGAGCGGTATGAACAGTCTTGCATCGTGATCGGATGCATCGACAAGATTCTTCAGCGGGTCGCGATATTTGACACCTGAAATCCATGAACCCTGCTTGATGACCTTGATGAAAGGGTTGCCGGTCTCGAGAAGCACGCTGTCCATCGCCTGACCGATAAGTTGTGCGGGAGGGAGCGAGGCCGCAAACAACAGCGTCGGAGACAGCAACAGAATCGCGACAAAGAGACAAATTCTCATCAACCAACGGCCTGACATAAGTGTCCCCTTTCAATGAACAATATCTCACTACGGCAAAGAGTCAATCCTGCAGCGGCTCGGAGGGCGCTCCCCCCCGGCCTCGCACGCATGAAACCTCCCGCACACTTTTACGGCAGGGCTGAAAAAAAAGCCCCTTCCCGACTGCGGGAAGGGGTTCACACGGCCTGCTACTTGAGGAATACTTTGTACTTCTCGCAGATCCTTCTAAACTCAGGGTGTTTGCGGACGTTATTGAGGTCCGGGTCTGCCCGCAGGGCGTCATAGTTGTTGAAGCCGAGTTCCAGTGTCTTATCGAGTGAATCAAGCGCTCGGTCAAGCTGATTCTGCAAGGAATACAACGCGACAAAATTATATTGAACCGACGCGTTTTTGGGATTAATCTGTTCGGCCTTTTTCAGGTCGTCAAGCGCCTTGTTGTATTTACGCTGCTGCATATACGCTACGGCACGGTTTGAGTATGCAGTATCGTAGCTAGGATGCTTTTCAATCGCTACCGTGAACTCCTTGATCGCGTTCTCAAAGTCACGCGACCGCAAATAGTTCATTCCCTGCTGCAGATTAAGTTTTGCATCTGTGGGAACGGCAGTCTGGGCAGTGGGCGCTGTGCTGCCGCTGCCGAGCTGCGTCGGCGGCGGTGTCTGCCCGGGCTGTGCAGCGGGTGCTGGGGCACCGGCGGGCGCCGGCGATGCCTGAGGTGCTTGCGCAGGTGCAGGAGCCGCTTCCTGTTTCGGGGCCGGGGCCTGCGGTTTCGACGCATCACACCCGGCAAGAAAGAGAGCAAGCGAAGCAATGAGCAGCGAACACAACATCAAGCGAACTGTCTTCATGAAATGAATCCTCCTTTTTCTTCCGATAAAATTATCTTGTCCTGGCCAGCCTCATATCCCAATTATTGGTTGTGGCCATAATCTGGGGATTCTGTTCTGCGCCCTTTTCGGACTTCACACGCTCCGAAACCCGCGGTTGAGCGTAATAAAATGCATTCTGGACCGAACCATCACTTCTTCTGAGCCCGTCTACAAAATAATACGTGAAGATGCTGTTTTTCAGCTGGTCGGATTCCCATGACTGCTGGCCGCCCGTGCTGGCACCAATCAATACCTTGCCCCAGCCGTCATCCATGTTCAGATTCTTCGAGCTGGCCACGCGGCGAGGCGCCGGGCTGTCTTCGACAACAATATCCTTTGAGCCGAGCATCCTCTTTCCCTGTGCCTGCGAAATTCCATAACCTTCACGATCATCGGCGCCTATCGACTTGCCGCCGGGCGGCAGAAAGCCCGGAACTTTTCGGAATGCGCCGTTGCTATAGCAGGTATCAAGAATCATTACGAGACGCTTCGACCGGAGCCGCTCCGAAAAATCGCGCAGGATCTGTTCGCTGATTGACGTATACCACTGCTGCTCGCGCGGAACGAACTGGGTATCATAGGTAACGAGAAATACCGCTCCGTTCTTGTCAGGCGCCGTTCCATGGCTGCTCATGTAGAAAACGACCAGATCATCTTCCTGCGCCTTGTTGCTGATGGTATCGAGCGCATTCCTTATGTTGGAGCTGGTCGCGCGCTCGTTGGTGAGATAAATGATATTTTCCCGGGGGAATGCCGACCTGCCAGGCAGGGTCAGAAACTGATAAAAGCTCTCTGCATCGCGCGTCGCATAATGAAGGGCCGATGCGCGGGTATCGAGAAACTGACCGACGCCGACTACAATGGCATAACGGTTTCGTACCGGTCCGGGCGGCATGTCTGCCGAGCCGGTCTGCTGGACGACCCGCGCACGGGAAAAAAGACTGCCGATGCGACGCTCCCATTCCTTGACCCTGATGTTTTCCGGGGTAACGGGAGAGACCCATCGCACGCCGACGACCGTCTGCGCCAGCGAAAAGGCACGATCTACCTCGCGCTCGTCGGCATATTCCCCCTTCAGGATGACGCGGGCATAATCGTCAAAAACAACATACCCCAAAGGAACGTTATTTTGTTTGAACTGGGCATTGATCTGCTGCAGGTGGGCGTCAGTAACCGGCGACCGCTCTTCAGCGGGCACCAGGGCTGGAATCACGAGCGACAGGAGAAATGCCAACAGAATAACGCCGACGCCGAAGCCGCTGCTTCGTTTCATACGGATGCCTCCCTGTCGATGCACGCCTCCCTAACGGGAAGCAACGATGGTAATGACCGGAACCCCGGCCAAGCCCTTTTTGACGATAATTTCACGGGTAGCCGCATCTTCCTTGCCGTTTGCAGCAACCCTCATCGTCATACGGTAACGGCCCTCAGGCACATCGGCCGGCAGATCGAAGCTGCCCTTCGCATTGCGAGTTCCGAGCTGAGACGTTACATCCTGAGGGATCGATCCGAGGTCTTTCCACTCCTGGCCGTCAAGATATGCGACGCTTCTTGTTTCGGTAACCTTAACCTCTTTCGTCCCTTTCGGAGCCATAACATAATAGGAGCCGTCCATCTGTACCGCCTTGCCGGGCGCCGTCTGGTTCGGAGTGACGTTAAAGTTCTCAATCTTGGTCACGTATCCCTGTGAGTCGGTATAGCCGACACGCTGCGCGGTTTCCGCGGCACCGGCCACCGGAAAGCTTGCGAGGTCGGAATAATACTCCATGCATTTTCCCCACGCAATGAGGAAGGCAAGCGCTCCGCCAGCTGCCGCGCCGACGGCTGCACCGGTGCCCCAGCTGTGGCGACCTCCGAGGGCTGCGCCGAGAAGACCGCCCAGCACAGCGCCTCCGGCGGTATACTGCGCAATACATGACTTCTGGGCAGAAGAGCGCTGATCGGCTGTCAACGCGGTGCCTGCCGGCGGAAGTCCGCACGAAACTGTTAGAAGAGCCGTTACGACGAGGAGTGCAATCAGTTTCATCACTGTGGTATTCATATGCTCGCCCTGTCTAACGATGTTTCAGATTGACCTGTAGGGTCAGGATACCGCCGCCGGCAACCGCCGAAACCGGCACGACGCCGTAGTTGGTTCCAGTCGACGACTCCAGAACGATATCCTTCGTCCCGGCACGCTTCGGTTTATAGCCTTCGTTCGGGTTAATAACCGAATAAGACGAATCCATGTTGTCCATGACGATATCTTTCGAGCCTTTTACGCTCTTATAGCCGTCGATGTTGGAAGCGACCATCGATCCGCTTGGCGCAGGAGCGGGCGGCGGCGGCGGAACACTGGAGGATGTCATTGATGAACTGCCCGGGGGCGGCGTCATCGGTGCTGAAGCGGTCGTTGCCGCAGCAGGTCCGCCCATCGGATTCGGATTGTCCGACAGCATAATAAGCAGCTTTTCCGTTCCCGGATCGCCGGCAAATCTCATGTTTGTTCCCTTGGGAATTTCGGTGAATGTGAAGGCGTCGATGTACTCGTTGTACAGTACATTCGTGTTGCCTGTCGGACCGACATTCAGGATAGTCAGGTAGCCCGGACGGTTGGTACGAACCAGCATCTTGACCTTCTCTCCGGTGCGGAATGTTCTTGCCTTCGTAACCGGCTGGATAGAACCGTTGTCCTTCACGAGCATCAACTGATATGAAATGCCGACATACTTTTCAGCCCTCGGCGCCTGCGCCACCGGTGCAGAGGGCGCTGCGGGCCTCGGTGATGCGATGGATGCCCCGACCGCAGGGCCTTCGCCGCTGTCAAAAATAGCCTTTGCTCCTCCTGGAGCCGCTACTGCCGATGTTGCCGCGAACATCAGCGTTACCGCTGCGACTACGAGTTTCCGCACCATGTACATCCCCCTTTTTTCTGCGTCCTTACGCAGAGCGTTGTTTTACAGCCTCATAAACCGTGGCAAGTGCCTTGTCCAAGAGTGAACTATCTTTCAATCCGGCCACTCCGCCCTGGGCCATTTCGGGCTTGCCGCCGCCCCGGCCGCCGCACTGCACCGCAACATTCTTGAGCAGTTCACCTGCACTATACGAACCGATCAGATCCTTTGTCACCATCGAAACCAGCGCAGCCTGTCCGTCTTTCAGAGACGCCAGCATTAATACGCAAGAGCCCAGGCGATCACGAATATTGTCGGCTAGGACACGGAGATCTTTAGAATCAAATCCGTCGACGCGGGCAGAGAGCACTTTGACCCCCCCGATTACTTGGGCCGTATCGACGATGGACGAGGCGTCCTGTGATGCCGATTTTGCCTTCAGGGCCTCAATATCCCGTTCGCGTTCCCTCAGATCGGAAATGATTTTTTCGACCCTCTCTGCCGGTTTATCCGATTTCAGCAGTTCCGCAATGCTGCGCAGCTCATCACGCTTGGCGCGAAGCAGATCAAAGGCCGGTTTGCCAGTCATCGCCTCTATGCGGCGAATTCCGGATGCGACGCTTCCCTCGGAAACAATCGTAAACAGCCCGATGTCACCAGTCTGCCGGCAGTGCGTGCCCCCGCAGAGTTCGGCACTCACCCCCGGCACGCGGACCACACGTACTTTTTCTCCATATTTTTCTCCAAAAAGCGCAATGACGCCCGATTTGAGTGCCTCCTGAATGTTGAGCACCTCCGTTTCGACCGCAAGGTTATCAACAATAGCGGCATTAACCATATCCTCAATGGCTGAAATTTCACGCTGGTCGAGCCCGTAAAAATGTGCAAAATCGAAGCGCAAACGCTCGGGATTCACCAATGAACCAGCCTGCTTTACATGATCGCCCAGCACGCTTCTGAGTGCAGCATGCAACAGATGGGTCGCCGTATGGTTTCGCGCCGTCGCTCGGTGCGTCCGGGTGTCGACCGAGCAGTGAAGCTTGTCCCAAACCTTTATGTTTCCGTGCAGAATCTTGACGACCATGGCATGGAGCCCGACCTCTTTCTTTGTCGAGATCACCTGACCGACCGCGTCGGAACCCCGAAGCATGCCGACATCGCCGACCTGTCCGCCGGATTCCCCGTAAAAGGGCGTCTTATCGAGAAATACTTCGACACTTTCCCCTTCCGACGCCTCGGTCACTACCTTGCCGTCCCTCAGAATAGCCTTAATGATGCCGTCGCTTTCGAGGGTGTCATATCCCAGAAAAACAGTCTCTCCGATCTCGGCCTGCAGTTCCTTGTAAATGGCGGCCACAGCGGCCTCTTCGCCGGTCCACGAGGCACGCGCACGCTCACGCTGCGCCTCCATTTCCCGCTGAAATCCCGCTTCGTCGACTCGCAGGTTCCTGTCCATGGCAATATCGCGCGCCAGGTCAAGAGGGAATCCGTACGTGTCGTACAGCCTGAAGACATCCTCGCCGGGAATCACCGTGCCATTCGCCTTGACGACTTTCTCAATGACCCCGTCAAGAATGCGCACTCCCTGCTCCAGCGTCTTGGTAAACTTCTCTTCCTCGAAGCCGAGCAGTTTTGCCGAGCGATCCTGTTCCAGTGCGAGTTCCGGATAAACGTCGCCCATTGCCTCCTGCACGGAAGGCAGCAACGCAGCAAGCGGCGTGCCCTGCAGCTCCAGCAACTTTGCATGGTGCGACGCTCGGCGGATAATCCTGCGCAGAACATATCCTCTGCCCTCATTGGAAGGCATCAGCCCGTCGGCAAGGAGAAAGGCCGCGGCCCGCAGATGATCGGCAACAACCCGCATCGAAATATCAGTTTCATTCGCCCTGCGGTACGCAATACCGCACTTCGCGGAAATCGCGGATATGATGGGAGAAAAGAGGTCTGTGTCGAAGTTATTCAACTTGCCCTGAAGGACGGCGGATATGCGCTCAAGGCCCATGCCGGTGTCGATGCTCGGTTTCGGAAGCGGCGTAAGGTTCCCCGCTTCATCGCGATTGAACTGCATGAAGACGAGATTCCAGAGCTCAAGATAGCGATCACAGTCGCAGCCGACCTTGCAGTCAGGTCCGTCGCAGCCGACTTCCGGCCCCTGATCGAGAAGTATCTCGGAACATGGTCCGCAGGGTCCGGTATCGCCCATCTGCCAGAAATTGTCCTTCGCACCAAGCCTGACAATGCGCTCAGCCGGAATGCCGGTTACCTCCTGCCAGAGCCGTTCTGCCTCATCATCGTCCTCATAGACCGACACCCAGAGTCGCTCTTTCGGCAGCCTGTAAACTTCGGTCAGCAACTCCCACGCATAGAAAATCGCATCGCGCTTGAAATAGTCGCCGAATGAAAAATTGCCGAGCATTTCGAAGAAGGTATGATGGCGCGCCGTATGTCCGACATTTTCCAGATCGCTGTGCTTGCCGCCGGCGCGCATGCATTTCTGGGAAGTCGTCGCGCGGCTGTATGCGCGTCGCTCTTCTCCGAGAAACACCGACTTGAACTGTACCATGCCCGCATTCGTAAAAAGCAGCGTCGGGTCATACCGCGGGATGAGCGACGAACTCCCTACAACCTCATGGCCCTTCGACCGAAAGTATTCCAAAAAAGTATTCCGAATCTCAGCACTCTTCATTCCTGCTCCCGTTATCAAATGCACTCGCGCAGTCCCGCACGGAACCGCCTACTGCTGGAGAATCTGCGAAACCTTCCCGTCGATAAAAACAACACGCGTTTTCTTATATCCGAAATATTGGGAATAGACCCACTCTTCGCGCTCTTTGCCGTCTTCGGGCGAAAGAACAATCACCTCGCTCGGGCTACCCCATGAATACCGCACAGCCGTGGGCGGCATGCCGGGTGCCACCTCTCCTCGCATGACGAGGTCTTGAACCGTCGGCGGAAAGCCCTTGATCTCATCGGGCGTATACCGCACTGCAGAGGCGCACCCGCCCAGCAGGACCACAGCCAACACACAACAGACTAAAACTTTCATTTTCATGTCTTCCTCCCTGGTTCAAGGGACGCCAGCACCGCTCGGATCGTCCCGACAGAAAACCCCCGGCGGGCAAGCGCGCCCGTTAATCGATTACGCCGCACCGCAGGATCAAGTCCCTGCACGCTTCTCAACCGCCTGGCGACAAGCCGTTCGGCAGCATCAAGCTCATCGCAGGCCACATCGCAATTCTCGATAACATCTCGGCTGATGCCGCGCCGTTGCAGATAGGCACGGACTCCGCGTCCGCCCAAGCACTTCTGTTCCGATGCGATACGGACAAGATTCGCCGCCAGCCGCACATCATCGAGGAGGCCCGCATCGCGCAGCCGCATAACCGCAGTATCTATCACTGCGGAGACATATCCCTTGCGTCTGAGGCGCTCCCGCATTTCCTGTTCGCTTCTGTCCCGGTACCGCAGCAAATAATACGCCGAGCGCATCGCCGCTGCAACGGCATCGTCAGATGCTACCGCCATCATGCAGAGGCTTTCGGCGCTCCCTTCAGTCCGTACAGATCAAGAATCTTCTGTTCGATATCCGCCGCTGACTCGGGGTTATTCTTCAGATATTCCTTTACCGTGTCGCGCCCCTGGCCGATACGGCTGCCGGCATAACTGTACCAGGCCCCTGACTTCTCGATAAGTCCCTTTTCGACGCCGAGGTCGATCAGTTCGCCGACCTTCGAAATGCCTTCGTTGAAGAAGATGTCGAATTCAGCCTGGCGGAACGGAGGGGCGACCTTGTTCTTCACAATTTTCACACGGACACGGCCTCCTATGGCCTCCTGCCCGTCCTTCAACGTCTCGATCTTCCTGATGTCGAGACGCATGGATGCATAGAACTTGAGCGCATTGCCGCCCGTGGTCGTCTCCGGGTTCCCGAACATCACCCCTATTTTCATGCGGATCTGATTAATGAAAATGATCGTCGTGTTCGACTTGGCAATGGCCGCCGTCAGTTTGCGCATCGCCTGGCTCATGAGCCGCGCCTGGAGTCCAGGAAGCGCATCGCCCATGTCACCCTCGATTTCTGCCTTCGGGACAAGCGCGGCAACCGAGTCGACGACAACGATATCGACAGCGCCGCTCCTGACAAGGGTCTCGGCAATTTCGAGCGCCTGTTCGCCGGTATCCGGCTGCGACACGAGAAGATTTTCGACATCTACACCGAGACGTCCGGCATAGGTGACGTCAAGTGCATGCTCGGCGTCGATAAATGCCGCAACGCCGCCGCCCTTCTGCGCCTGGGCGATTGCATTCAATGCAAGGGTCGTCTTTCCCGAGGATTCCGGACCATAGATCTCAACAATACGGCCCCTCGGAAAGCCCCCCACTCCGGTTGCGATATCGAGCGTCAGCGAGCCGGTAGGAATGGCTGGAACCGTTTCGGTGGTATCCTTTGCGCCAAGGCGCATGACGGAACCCTTTCCAAAGTTGCGTTCAATCTGCGACAATGCATTTTCAAGCGCCTTCATCTTCTCTTTATTCATTGTGGACCTCCCCCATATTTTCAAGAACCAACTGAATTACCAATTAATTTTCAGGATGTTGATGAACCGAGTGTGTAGCTGCCGACCACCCGGTATTCGGCCCCAGACGGACGCAAAATGCTCTGCATGAGCCTGATTTCCTGCACATCTATAGTACCAAAAAAGCCATTCTCAAGGGTATGAATTCGGCTCGCGGTTTCCGGTATTCCGTGCATTCCCTTCACCCGCCCGATTGTGAGGTGCGGGGCAAAGCAGCGAGAATCTCGAGGGAAATTCAACGGCACCAACCCGTCCTCGACTGCCCCCCATAACCGCTCAAGGGCCTCCGATTTTCGGATGCCAATCCAGAAAATATGAGGGTGATGCAGCTTCGGAAAGGCCCCGGCACCTGCCGCCGCGATACTGAATGGGCTAAGATTGCTGCATATCGAATGTAAAAGCGCACTTATGCCCGGGATACGCGCATCGCTCACTTCGCCGAGAAACTTCAGCGTGAGGTGAAGCCCCTCCGGAGAAACCCATCGCACGTCGCGCGATAGCGGGGCCAGCTGCTCGACACAGTTTCTTACAGCAGCTTGAACGGACACGGAAGGTTCAATCGCGATAAAGCATCTCATCTCAAAACCGCTCGCCACAGCTGGAGCAGAACATTCGTGTAGATTCCGGCTGCAAGATCGTCCGCCATGATCCCGAGGCCGCCGGGAAGCCCCTTATCCATCTGACGGGCAGGCGGAGGCTTGAAAATATCGAAGAACCGAAAGAGAAAAAAGGCGGCGATAAGATATCCAGGGGTCATGGGAAGCGCCAGTACGGATATGGCATAGCCGGCCACCTCGTCAATGACGATTTGAGAGCTGTCCTTGGTACCAAAGGAACGTTCGGCATAGTGAGCGGCCGGCACTCCGACTGCTATGACAAGAGCCAAAGCAGCGGCCTGAAAGGCCAGATCAGGGCGAACAAACCAGAAAAACACCAAAGCAGCAAGCGTACCGGCCGTGCCCGGTGCTACGGGGCAGTATCCGACGCCCCCGACGGTTGCGATGACCCTTGCGATAACTGCCGGCCCAGCCTGCATAACGGCCTATTGTATCACAGCGAAAATACAACGCACATCACTAACCGGCATTATTCATGGCCGACGCGGGATATCCGGTTCAAAGCGTGCTGATGCCGGGACTCTATCGATCTTATGAATTAAGTGGGTTAACCTCTTTGCAACTTTGCGCCGCATCACCTTAAGATGAAGTGCATGAGCCGCTGACAGAGACGGGCTTAATAGCAAGGAGATACCAATGGCGGAAGAACTCATTGAAGTCGTAGCTCCGGATGGACGCGTACTCGATACGGTTTCCCGTTCGGCCGTTCACGGCAACCCCGACTTGCTCCATAAAGTTGTTCATATCCTCGTATTCAACACAGCGGGAGCCCTCCTTCTGCAGAGACGGTCGATGAAAAAAGATGTTGCGCCGGGAAGATGGGATACCTCGGTCGGAGGGCATGTGTCTCCGGGTGAGGACAATATGACCGCAGCCCTGCGGGAGATGGAGGAAGAACTGGGTATTGCCGCAGGGGGGGATCTGGCGTTCCTGTATTCGTACATCCATTCGAACCCGTACGAAAGCGAGCTGGTCCATACCTACTGCACAATCCATGACGGCCCGTTTTCATTCAACGCCGAAGAGATAGACGAAGTTCGCTTCTGGCTTTTGTCCGACCTTGCGGAGCTCGGAGACAGCGCATTGCTCAGCGATAATTTTAGACACGAGTTGCGCTCATACCTGCATCATATCGAATCGCCCCTACGCAAATAGGGTCGGTGTGACGTCAGCTTCTTTTTCCCGCGCCTATTTTTACCTTCCACTCCATCGCCTTGGCGAGGATGTCTGATTCGTTGCAGGCGGTCGCACGCCCATCCTTTACAAGGATCGCGCCGTCAACCATTACCAAATCGATATCTGACGGACGCGCAGCGTAGACGATGTGCGAATATGCATCATACATCGGCACGAGATGCGGCTTTCTCATGTCGAAAGAAATAATATCGGCCCGTTTTCCGGCTTCAAGGGAGCCTGTCAGCCCGTCGATGCCAAGGACTTCGGCACCGCCCCTTGTCGCCATGTGAAGAGCGGTCTTCGCATCGAGTACGGCCGGATCCCCAGTTAAAGCCTTATGCACCTTCGCGGCTGTCGACACCTCTCCGAGCAGGCTGAGGTCATTGTTGCTTGCCGCTCCATCAGTCCCGAATGAGACCCTGACGCCGGCGCGGAGCATTTTGACGACCGGCGCGATTCCGGAAGCAAGTTTGAGATTGCTCTCGATGCAATGAGAAACGCCGACACCGTTGCGTGACAAGGCCTCGATCTCGGATTCATCAAGCCACACGCAATGGACGGCAACCACATTCGAAGCGAGCAGTCCAAGGGATGCGAGATGTTCGACAGGGCGCTTCCCATACAGGGATTGTATTTCTCCGACCTCCCAAGCAGTTTCTGAAACATGCAGATGAATAAGACACCCGAGCCTGTCTGCAATCTGTTTGACACGCTTAAGGGTCTCCGGTCCGCAGGTGTATGCGGAATGAGGTGCTATGCAGCCTGCAATGAGAGGATCGCCGCGCCATTCTTGAATGAACGCCTCGGCATGTGCGAGATAGGTATCGGCGCCGTCTCCAGCAACTGTAGGGAAATCGACGATACCGGCGCCGATAATCGCTCGCATACCCATCATCTTCGCTGCGCGTGCCGTTGCGGCGCCGAAGAAATACATGTCGTTCATTGTCGTTATGCCAGCCTTCAGCATTTCAAGACACGCCAATTCCGCTGAGTCCGCAACAAATTCCTCGCTCAGGAACCGGTTTTCGGCCGGCCAGATATGCTGTTCGAGCCAGTCCTTCAGCTGGAGATCATCAGCAAGACCGCGAAAGTACGCCATTGCGGCGTGACAGTGTGTATTGACGAAACCAGGAAGCATGACCCGTCCCGATCCCCCGATAACCGATGCGGCATGAAATCGCATCGTGATCTCCTCTGCCGGACCGACCGCCGTTATGCGACCTTGATCTATCGCCGCCGCACCCTGTTCAATAACCAGCATTTCGGCATTCATGGTCAGGATTGTGTCGGCAAGGAGGATCGTATCAATCTTCTCCACAGTGCACCTTTCAGATCAAAATATCAAGAAACGTAAAAAAAAGGATCGTTACGCTGATGTAGCCGTTCATATTGAAAAAGGCCA
The DNA here is from genome assembly GCA_035319145.1 of Dissulfurispiraceae bacterium. Lineage (GTDB taxonomy): Bacteria > Nitrospirota > Thermodesulfovibrionia > Thermodesulfovibrionales > Dissulfurispiraceae > JAAYUK01. The sequence goes on from DATHDH010000042.1 coordinate 16,654, forward strand.
TATCGAGTTTGCTGATGTCGTCAGGCTTCACTAGGGAGTGTTCATAAACCAGCAGTGCGCCAACGGCTAACATTCCGATCCAGTATGCATCGTTCATCCCGAATATCAGACCGTTCGCAACAAGCAGAACACAGGTTATGAAATGAAAAAATCGCGAGAGCATGATGGCGCGCGCCACGCCGAATCGCTGAGGGATCGAATGCAGGCCGGTACGACAATCAAAATCCACATCCTGCAACGCATACAGCACATCAAACCCGGCAAGCCAGAATACAACAGCAAGACACAGAGGAATAACGGCGGACGAAAAAGCGCCGGTAACCGCTATCCATGCACCGAGCGGCGCCCCTGCTATCGCCACCCCAAGTACAAAATGCGAGAGCCATGTAAACCGCTTCATATAGGAATACGCCGTGAGGATCGCAATGGCCAGGGGAGAAAGCCATAAACAGAGACGATTGAGTTGCGAGGCCGCAAAAAGCATTGCCGCAAAGGAGAGAAGCGTAAAGACAATGGCATCGCTAACACTGATCTTGCCAGCAGGGATTTCACGACGCGTGGTCCGGGGATTCCGGGCATCGATACTGCGGTCGATCAGACGGTTCATTCCCATGGCCCCGGAACGGGCGCCGACCATTGCAATCGAAATCCAGAAAAGCTGCTTGAGCGGAGGAATGCCGCCCGCGGCAAGAATCGCGCCCGTAAACGCGAACGGCAGAGCAAATACGGAGTGCGAGAACTTGATCATCGTGAGGTAATTCACGATGCGGGCTTTGATCATTTTCACAAAAAGTATGATAACATAACGAAGTTTACGCAGCCAGAAAACGGCGTGGCTTCGCCCTTTGGTGGGATGCTGCCATAACGTGTCATCTCATGGCGCAACAACACAGATGCAGGAGGAGCAATGAACCCCGATGATCTGAAGTATCACAAGGAGCATGCCTGGGCGAGACTATCCGGGAAAAAGGTGACAATGGGCATAACCGATTATGCGCAGGAAGCGCTCGGTGATATCGTTTATATCGACCTTCCCGAAACCGACACCCATGTGGAAGCCGGCACCGAGATGTCGGAAATTGAATCGACCAAGACATCTTCTCCCGTAATCGCCCCTGTCAGCGGCACTATCGTCGATGTGAACGACAAGCTGGCGGACAACCCCGAAATCATCAACGAAGACCCTTACGGCAAGGGGTGGATTGCCGTCATCGAAATCGACGCTCCAGCCGAGCTTGACGAGCTTATGGATGGCGCCGATTACGAACGGCACATCGAAGAAGACAAATGAACATTGTCGTCGTAGGCGCCGGCCCAGGAGGTTATGTCGCTGCGCTCAAGGCCGCGCAGCTCGGCGCAATGGTGACGGTTGTCGAACGCTCGGAGGTCGGCGGCACCTGCCTTAACCGGGGATGCATTCCGACAAAGTCCCTCGTCGCGTCGGCTGAAGCCCTCGCAAAGGCACGCCGTCTCGGAGAATTCGGCATTGATGCATCAGGCGACTTTCGTCCGAATATCGCCTCAATCCTTGATCGCAAAAACAAAATTGTCGAAACGCAACGCAAGGGGATCAGGGCATTATTCAAGAACGCAGGCATAACGTTGATTGAAGGGCGGGCATGTCTGCAAGGCCCGCGAACTATCCGGGTAGACAAGCCTGACGGCTCTCAAATCTCACTTGGTGCTGACCGAATCATTCTGGCAACAGGCTCACGTCCTGCTGCGCTTCCTCTCTTTCCGTTCGACTCTGAAATCATTCTCTCAAGCGACGACGCCGTCGATCTCAAGGAGCTGTCTTCTTCCTTCATTATCATAGGCGCCGGAGTCATCGGATGTGAGTTTGCATGCATCCTGCGCGAGTTCGGCTGCGAGGTGACGATACTGGAGGCGCTGCCCCGCGCCCTTTCTACGGAAGATGCGGAGATTGCCGAAATCCTTGAAAAGGAATTCCGGAAAAAGAAGATCAAACTCCTGACCGGCGTAGTCGTGGAATCCGTGTCGCGGAAAGAGACAGGCGTTGCAGTCACCCTGAAAGGTGACAAGGAAATCGTCGCCGAAAAACTGCTGGTCTCCGTCGGACGTGCGCTCAATACCGAAGGACTGGGTGTCGAGACGCTCGGCGTCGCCGTCGGCCCGCGCGGACAGATTGCGGTCAATGAAAAAATGGAGACAACTATTCCGGGCATTTACGCAATTGGAGACGTGACAGGGGGTATGCTGCTTGCGCATGTGGCTTCGAAGCAGGGAATGATCGCCGCTTCAAACGCGTGCGGCGTCGACGCACTCATGGATTATCGCGTTGTCCCAGCAGGCATTTTCACATTGCCCGAAATAGGATCCGTGGGCTTGCGTGAGCATCAGGTCAAGAACCAGGGGATCCCGTATCGGATCGGAAGATTTGCTGTGCGCGGGCTCGGAAAGGCCCATGCCATAGGAGAAATATCTGGTCTTATGAAAGTGCTTGCTCACGCCGAGACGGATGCTCTGCTCGGCGTCCATATCATCGGTCCGCATGCGACAGACCTTATCCATGAGGGAGCAGCCGCGATGCAGGCAGGAATGACCGCCCGGGCGCTCGCCGCCATGATCCACGCTCACCCGACCCTTGCGGAGGGTGTCATGGAGGCGGCGGAGGATGTTCACGGTGCGGCAATTCATAATCCGGGAAAATAATAAAAGAAACGGAGGAGAGTATGGGAGAAATCATCAGCATGTATGCACGCGAGGTTCTCGATTCCCGTGGAAATCCGACGGTTGAGGTGGAGGTTCTCCTTGACGGAGGCGCTCTCGGATCCGCCATCGTACCTTCGGGTGCTTCGACCGGGGAACGCGAGGCGCTTGAACT
>DATHDH010000043.1:0-10530 GCA_035319145.1 Dissulfurispiraceae bacterium
AAGTCATGAATGATCACACGTATGTCCATCGAATGCAGTCTCTGCTCGGTGCGCTCTCGGAAGCTGGATCTCGCTGACCGCCTTTTCAGGGCAGAACTGTCATATATCGGTATAATAGTGGATATGGCTCATGCAATAGAGAGAGCAGCAAGGGGCGGGAAGATCATTGCTGGAATATAACCGAATCAGGGCAGCGGCGCAGAATGCCGAGTTTTATGTCCTCTGTGCACTTGTTTTTGTGTTGCCGACATTGGAGACATTCAAGACCATTTTAGCTCTCGTTTTTGTCGTTACCTGGTTGGTCGGGCATTATGGCGGCGCGAGAGAAGAAGTCTACAGCGGAGCGAAGCTTGTCGGCTATTCCGTTTTGTTCCTGATATTTGCTGCTGCCGTAAGTACGGCAATAAATTGGCCGATGCAGAGCGGATTGAAAGGACTCAAAGACACGCTCTTTTATTCAGGAGTTTTTCTCTGCTTGTACCGCAACGGATACTCGGCAAAACAAAAGAATATCATAGCGTTCTGCATCGTCGCAGGTGTACTGGCCGGATTACTATGGGGGCTTGTCGATGTGCATAGTGGCAAGAAAGTTTGGCTTGAACTGCGATCCGTCGGTATTGTCACGCAGTCTTCAATTTACCTAGGGATGGCTATCATTATAGCCTTTGCAATGATGGTTCAGGGCACGGCGAAAGAGATCGCCCCGCAGATTTTTTGGGCAGTCTCTTTCGGCATCATGACTATCGCGCTATTCTTTATGGCAAGCAGAGGGGCCATAGTTGCAACGTTTGCTGCATTATTGTTGATTGTATTCTGTTTTCGTTCCTGGAAATTCTTGCTTTCTGCCGTACTTGTCATGATTGTCGCCCTAGCCTTGCTCGTTTCCAGTCCGGATTGGATGCAGCAACAGCGAATAGTCACTAAGATGCAGCACTATGCTCAAACCTGGGAGATCGATGCCAACGACAATCTACGTTTTACGATGTGGAGAATTGCGGCCGAGCAATTTATGTACGGCGGGGCAATGATGTTCGGCATTGGGCCGCGTAACTTCCCCTGTATCGATATATCAAAATTGCCACTGCGCGATGTCACAATTCAGGGTAAGATGTGTGATCATGCGCATAATCTCTTTCTCAATAAATTGGTTGAAGAGGGCATTGTCGGATTTATTGCAATGAGTCTGTTTTTTGCTGTTGTCGTGGCAGCTCTTGTTGCGGATTTCAGAAAGAAGAGGCATGGTGGCTGGACTTGGTGTGCAGCGGTCGGTGCTGTCGTTATCCCTGTCATTGCAGGATCATTCAATACCCCATGGAAACAAGAGCACGCCCTGCTTGCCATGATTCTTATTGCACTGTTTTATGCATCGAGGGGGCCGAAAGCGTCGGCGAATCACGCAGAGACGAGGCACATATGAAAGAGCCCTTCTCCGAACAATCTTCGCTCAACGCGGTTTTTCGGCAGAGATTCCCTGAACGGCCTTGGCTGAATGATCTTTCTATCCTCTGGTTGATGTCGAAACCGTATACGTTGCGTGTCGTTGCAGCGGCGCTCTGCAGTCTGTTGCTTTCCGGCATCAACGGCGCTATAGCCTGGAGTACGAAATCGGCGGTGGATGATATCCTGATTCTGAAGAAGGAACATTATCAATATCTCCTGCCTGTCGGCGTTGTGCTCCTTTTCGTATTTCGGGGACTGTTCAGTTTCTGTAACAACTATCTCATGGCGTCGATCGGGGCAAAGATCGTTCGTACACTCCGGCAGGCTATCTTCGACAAAATACTCTCGCTTCCCATGTCTTTTCACATCAAGAGTTCGAGCGGAAACGTCGTCTCCAAAATGTTGAATGATGTCGGCATTCTGCAAGGCACAGTCGGCTTTACGATAAAGGATCTGCTTGTAGAAAGCAGCACAGTACTTGTGCTTGCCGCAGTTGCATTCTATCGGCGGTGGGATTTGGCACTTCTTTCATTTACGGTCATTCCTTTAATGGTATACAGTATTGGACGTCTCGGTGTCCTCATGAAGAGAACCGGCATGCAGACGCGGCTTCTTATAGCGCGTATCACCACCATCATTACCGAAAGTCTTTTGGGTATCAAAATCATCAAGGCATTCACCATGGAAGACGGCATGCGTGAAAAGAATGAGCGAGCGCTCGTTGACCATTATCGCAATGCAATGCGGGAGACGAGAATCAATGAGTTTTCTTCACTGGTCACGGATATCCTGGGAGGGGTAGGAGTGGCTGGCATTCTCTTTTACGGCTTCAGCCTTGTCGTGTCGGACAAGATGACGCCGGGTGATTTCTTTTCCTTTATTGTGGCGGTAACGATGATGTATACGCCCCTGAAACGTCTGAGCCGTATCCATAACAACTTCCAGCAAGGGCGGAATGTTCTCGATCGCATAAAGGAGATCGTAGTGGTTGATGGAGAAAAGCCGGATGGTGAGCGGATTTCCGTTGCAGGCGACGTGAAGTTTGATGATGTATCGTTCCGATACCCCGGAGCTCAGACAGATGCATTGCAGCACATCAGCTGTTCGATCAGGCATGGGGAGATAATAGCGCTCGTCGGATACAGCGGGGCAGGCAAAAGCACATTTGCCGATTTGGTTGCCGGATTCTGGTATCCGACGGCAGGACACCTCTTTATTGATGAAAAAGATGTTCACTCGCTTTCGTTGCTGTCGCTGAGGGCCGGAATTGGAACGGTGACTCAGGATGTCATGCTTTTTGACGATACCGTCAAGGCGAACATTCTTTTCGGCAGGCCCGGGGCTACTGATGCCGATATCATTGCCGCGGCAAAGGCGGCATTTGCTCATGACTTCATAACAGAGCTTCCTGAAGGCTATGAAACGAACATTGGCGAGCGCGGAGTCCGCCTTTCGGGCGGCCAAAAACAGCGCATAACAATAGCACGGGCGATCCTGCGAAATCCGGGCATTTTGATTCTTGACGAAGCAACGTCGTCGCTCGACACCGAATCAGAACATCAGGTGCAAAAGGCCCTGGAAGTTCTGATGCAGAACAGGACGACCATAGTCATTGCACACCGTCTCTCGACGATCCGGCGCGCGAATCGCATCTACGTAATGAGTCAGGGCAGGATCGTTCAGGAGGGCACTCATGATCAGCTTCTTGCGCAGAACGGTCTCTATCGCGAGTTGTATGCCATGCAGTTCCGGACCGATGAGAGTGAACCTGATTATACGCGCCAATAGGGGGTAGGGAATGAAATACGGCGACAAGGCGGTGCGTGCGGCAAAGCTTGAGCTATGGCCTAATCCAAACCCAAAGCGCGACTATGAAATCTCAATCTCTTTTCCTGAATTCACCTGTCTCTGCCCGCGTTCCGGCTATCCTGATTTTGCTGTGATATCCATTCTTTATGTCCCCGACAAATCAATCGTGGAACTCAAGGCGCTCAAGCTCTGGCTCAATTCGTTTCGTGAACAATATATCTCGCACGAAGCTGTCACCAATCTTATCTGCGATGAGCTTGAGAAGGCACTCAAGCCGAGATTCCTCGAAGTCGTCGGCGACTTCAACCCGCGCGGCAATGTGAAAACTATAATTACAGCGACCGCTCAAGGGAAAAAGAAGGCGGCAAGCAAGAAATAGGCGGTTTCCTGACGAAGTGCTCACTTGTCCGCATTACCATACTTTGATTTTCCATTCGCCATGTTCTTTAATCATGTCCTCTTTAACGACCGTGGTGACCGGCTCCTTGCGATTTAACTTCTCAGAAGGCCCGAACGTCAATTCGACTTCAGCTTGGGCTTTATCAACATCTACATTGAGAGACACTATCTTATACGATTGAAGGAGCGATGCTTCCTTCCGGTGCCTCACATATTCTTCCGCATTTACCTTCTTCTTGTACGCTGCGTAATAGCATGAATACGTCGTCGTATAATCCTGCTTAATTGCAGACATGAAGTATTTCTCAATCAATTCTTTGGGGCTTCCGCTTGATGAATTGCATCCATATATCAGCAGTGATATCCCCAGAAAACAGAGTAGCGCAATCAACAGCGAACGTATCTTGATCATGATGATTTCTCCCCCGTCCAACAAGCAGCATAGGAAAGGGAGGGCCTGTGCCCTCCCTCAGCTGAAGGTTTATCGATGCATTGTGGTAGACGGTGCAATTCCATATCCAATAGCTGTCGCCCTGAAACTTCTTTGATACCGTCGGGTCAGCGGACGGTAATGCCGCTCGTAATGAGGTCGGCACCTTCACTGCCGCGTCTGAATATTTGGGCATGAAGGGTGTTGAACGGCGGCAGAACTCCAAAATACGAATAGTCATCCTGATCGCAGTGCATGCCGAGGTCATTCCACGTCATAATGACATAATTCATGTTTTTGGCGGGAATAGCCTGGGCGCCGTAAGACTTGGTCAACGCCCAATTTACTGTCGATGCTGTACCGAAAGCTACCGATGCCCTTTGGCTTGTTGTCAGATACCCTGATTTCGCAATGGTTAGGACATAATTGCCCGGGGCTTCATTGAGTGTATAAACGCCCGAGCTTCCGGTCGTGACGGTGTGCGACCCATCGCTCACTACCGCACCGGAAATTGCAGTGCCCGTCACTATATCTTTCACGACGCCTGTTATGCTGCTCACCCCTGTTCCGGTCCCGCCTGAACCGCTTCCGGAGATTCTCACATATGCGCTTGCCCCGGATGACACATTGCCGGCCGCATCTTTTGCATAGGCATAAAGCGTCTGAGCCCCAGATGCACTGAAGCTGAAACTCTTTGGCGGAAAGCTGCTCCATGCTGTTGATGTCGCAGACGGCCTTGTCGAGGACTGTGAGATAAGATATCCGGTAACGCCGACATTATCTGAAGCAACGAAAGAAGCTATACTCACGGTCAACGATGAGGACGTTGACGGAATGCTGAAAGATACAACAGTCGGCGGAGTTGTATCTGCTCCACCTGTTGTAGTCGGATGGCTGGTTGCAGAGCTGGGAAGTGTTCTGGCATTAATCTCCGTCAGATTTGAGTAACCATCGCCGTCGGAGTCTCTCGCGGCAAGGGTGGCATTGAAGGAATGGTTCCCTATCGAAGTATTTGAAAAATCGTTCCCGTAGGAGTTCCTTGTTCCCCCGCCTGCCGGATTTACGTGGCAGAGACCACAGGTATTGAGTTCCGAACCGGACGTTCCAGGATACGCCGAAAGAAAGGTTGACAGGTACGTTGAGTAGGCATACGACGTGCCGGCTATCGCTGTCAGAAATAATGTTACAACAGCAATTCCTATTGTTCTGATCATTCACTGGCCCTCCTGATGCATTTCTTGCTTTCTCTAATCAGCGCGGGAATCAGCCGCGAGTGGGAAAGATTGGCCTACAATCCTGACGAATCACTAATTAAAGAGATACTGATTTTCTTTGATGCAGCGGTTGAGGGGAGGGGCGCGGGAAACTCGACAAGACGCTAGGACCGAGAGAATGAGAATGCATTCCGACAAAGCAGTCAAAACAAACACAAAGGTGCTATTTTCAGCAAGATGGGAGTTCAAGATATCAACAACCCGTTCCATGGAATGCAAATGCAGCATGGAATGGGAAGCTTCCTCCCCTTGTGCAATCATCGTATCGTCGAGGAAAATATGCGCGATAAATTTGCAAAGCTTACATTTATGAGTGCCGGCAGGATAAAAGAGGAATATGATAACAAGCGCTACCGGCACCATGGCCAGCAGAGAGAGGGGCAGAAAATCTTTTTTTATTATTTTCTTATCCATATATATGAGTGCCCGTTTGTAACTTGTATCGAGAATATTGGGATAAATCAGTCGCACCTTGAGCATGAGCAGACTGCTTCCAGCGTCGATTCTGTTCAAGCCTCTGTTAGGAGCATTGCTGGAGATGCAAGTCTGGAGTTTGAACAGCATTAAAACATTGGATTTATATTACTGCGGTAAATGAAGGAATCATTAAGAATTTATTAAGTTTTCTTCATGATGGAGGGAGGGACGCTACCTTTGCCCTTTGGATAAAGAGCCGTACTTTTTCGAGATCTTTTTTGCCTTTTCGCTCCTCTACGCCGCTGCTGACATCGACGGCATACGGTCTGACATGATCAATAGCACGGGCGATATTGTCGGGAGTCAGTCCTCCGGCCAGAATGATTCTGCCGAATTTCTTCGCCTCCACCGCAATATCCCAATTGAAAATCTGTCCGGTCCCGCCGTATGCCCCAGGTGAATATGCGTCAAGAAGAAATGCATCTGCATGATAGCGGGAGAACGGCGCCAGGTCCGTCAGGGTGCGAACCCTGAATGCCTTGATTGCATGTGGGAAGGCTAGGCAAACATCAGGCAACTCTTCACCATGTAATTGAACGACTCCCACGCCCGTTTCGGCCTGAATGCGGCAGATGTTCTCGACCGCCTCATTTACGAATACCCCGACCGTTGTAATGAAGGGAGGCAACTGCTCAATGATTGAGCGTGCTGATTCCGGGGCAACATGCCTGGGGCTGCCGGAGTAGAAAACAAAGCCGAGGGCATCGGCCCCGTATTCGGCGGCGGCCAATGCATCCTCGGCGTTTGTTATTCCGCAGATCTTGATTTTCAATGCGGTCCCTAGATGTTCGGCAACTTCGCCAGCGAGCATTTAATCATCTCATCCGGATAGTCGTAGTCCGTCAGCTTGCCGTTGATATAGTCGTCATAGGCAGTGAGATCCAGATACCCGTGGCCGCTCAGGCAGAAGAGAATAGATTTTTCCTTGCCTTCTTCCTTTGCAAGCAACGCCTCATCAATTGCGGCACGAATGGCGTGCGAACTTTCCGGTGCCGGGATTATCGCCTCGGACTTTGCGAACATGAGCGCGGCTTCAAAACAGGCAAGCTGTCCATAAGACCGCGCCTCCAGAATGCCGTCATGGTACAGCTGGGAAATGAGCGCCGAATCTCCGTGATAACGCAGTCCGCCGGCATGGATGCCGGGCGGCATGAAATCGTGTCCAAGCGTGTACATCATGATAAGCGGCGTCAAACCTGCAGTGTCGCCGAAGTCATAGCGGAATTCACCCTTCGTGAGGGTCGGACATGACGACGGCTCGACAGCAATTGCGCGTAGCTGTTTGCCGTTGATCTTGTCGCGGACAAAAGGCATTGCCAGCCCGCCGAAGTTGCTGCCGCCGCCACAGCAGCCGATCACGATGTCTGGATAGTCATTAACGAGAGCAAACTGTTTCTTCGCCTCCAGGCCGATGACCGTCTGGTGAAGAACTACGTGATTCAAAACCGAACCGAGTGCATAGTTCGTATCCGCGTGCGTCGCGGCATCTTCGACGGCTTCGGAAATGGCAATGCCGAGGCTGCCAGGGCACTCGGGATCCGCTTCAAGAATCTTTTTCCCTGAATTCGTTATGGTTGTCGGGCTGGAATGAACGGTGGCGCCCCACGTCTCCATAGCTATCCGTCGATAGGGTTTCTGGTTGAAGCTGACCTTTACCATATATACCGTAACGTCAAGACCGAACATGCTGCCGGCAAGCGCCATGGATGACCCCCACTGCCCTGCACCGGTCTCTGTCGCAATGCGCTTGATGCCCGCTTTTTGATTGTAGTATGCCTGCGGAATCGAGGTGTTCGGTTTATGGCTGCCTGCAGGGCTGACCCCTTCGTATTTGTAGTAGATGCGCGCCGGGGTCCCCAGCATCTTCTCAAGACGATGTGCCCGGAACAAAGGCGAGGGGCGCCACAATGTATAAATATCGAGAACCTCTTCCGGGATATCGATCCAGCGTTGGCTCGATACCTCCTGCTCAATCAGTGCCATAGGGAAAATCGGCGCCAGGTCATCGGGTCCGATCGGTTGTTTGGTTGCAGGATGCAGCGGCGGCTTGGGGAGGTTCGGCATGTCGGCCATGATGTTGTACCACTGGCGCGGAATCTCTTTTTCAGGAAGCATGATTTTTGTTTCTCGCATAGCTCCTCCAGTAATATCGCAATAGAATATATTTTAGCGCATATGCTTGATAAATTCCTCCAATGCCGGAGCGAAACGGTTCATGAAGAAGGCGAGTGAAAAATGGCGGGGCGGAAGGGATATTCTAATAGAACCCAATGCCGAAATTGGACAAGGTGACGGTTTGTGTTGCGCCTCCCGTCCCTTCGGTAAATCCGAACTTCACGCTGTTCATTGCCGGCGCAAGGGCAAAGCAGTGAGATGCTGTCGGAGAGCCTCCGGAATAATTGCTTGTCAGGTCGTTACACGAAGTGCAGTTAGCCCAAACCTTGATAGCAGCGTTGTTGTTGCCGCCTCCGAGGCCGCAATTGCCGCAACCGGCGTTGCAATTCGTCTGGATTTCAACGCGCACACCATGAGTTATGCCATCGTTGATGTTGAAGCCTGGCGCTGAGTTGCAGCCTGACGAGCCGCACGTCGGATTACCGGAACCATGGTAGTTGCCTGCCGTCAATCCATCGTTGCTTTGTACAATAGCCACGTGGTTTGCATTCGGATCAAAAAACGGGGTCACGTTTCCATTGTTATAGACATCAAATTCGACTGCAATATTCCCTCCGCCGGCAATGCCTGCATATCCCATGTATCCGCCTCCGGAGCCGCAAACATTTGATGCATTCGCTGATTGCATAAGTGCGAAGGTGAATCCGTCGCCCGTGCCCGAGGTCTGCTGAAACATGAAATATGCCCGCATGGTCTTCCCTGCCAATGTCTGGGCCGTAGGAAACCAGAAACAGCTACCGGTTCCGTAATTGCCGTTGCCCAAGCCTATTGTTCCGTTTGCCCCATTAACGACAACTCCTCCGGAAGTGCCTGACGGCGGAGCAAAACTCGATAGATCGTTGGCGAAGCTGAGCTGGGCGCCCGGAGGCGGGGTTCCGCCGCCGGCGATTTGCGGGTTGACGGTCAGCACAAAGTTTTTTTGTGCCACATTATCCAGTGCACCGGCAGGGTCGTTGTTATCGCGGACAAAAAAGATCAGATTATAGCTGCCTGACGGTGTCGGACTGCCCGAAATGCTTACGGAATCCGATTGCATCCACGAACCTTCGGCCAAGGACGAGCAGTCGGTGCTGAACGGAATATTCAGGGTACCTGTCTGATTTCTGAAACTCAAACTTGCCGGAGCTGTGCCTGCAGTGTTCTGAATACACCAGCGGTATTTCCCGCCTGCGGCATACGGAACGCCGCCGTCTGCAAAGACGCTGACATTATTGTACGCGACTCCTACCTGACCGAACGGGAGGCTGTCGTTGATGATGCGCAGTTGCGTTCCCTGGCAGCCTGCCTTGCTGCGTAATTCATCAAGGGTGGTCCATCTGACGATATCATCGTATTCTTCAGGCCGGTTTACGTCTGTCGGGAAATCGTCTATATTCGGAGTGCCGATGTCATATACGCCGATACAGGTCTGACCTGCCGGACAGCCTCCCGGGGCAATAACCCCCGTCTGCGTATTGAAATTTTCCGATCCGCTTACAACAATAAATGCAACATTCGGTATATTAGTTGCTGCAGTGCAGGCAACATCCCTGCAGATAGTGAAGTTGGTCGTTCTTCTGCCGCAGACCGCATCGGTCGATCCGGCCAGGATGGCGGTCAGGTTGGGATCAAAATAATAGGTGAGAGGCCTTCCCCAGGAGTCATTCGAATTTCTCACGGCGGCGGGGAATTCGGAGCCGGTCGGCAGCCGATGATTGGTTGCTGCATAACTTATCAGCGAGGCGACTGCCGCCTCAACGGTCTGCTGGGTTTCGGTTATTTTTGCCCGTCTCGTCAGGGGCCCGACGAGTGACGCGCCCGCAGCGATGAGGAGGCCTACGATCACGAGAACTATAGCCAGTTCAATGAGGGTAAATCCCCGGACATTCCGGGTCCGGCAATCTGCAAACACAGTAGTCTTCTCCTCACGAGGTTGATTTGTAACTCATTATTTCATATGCCTAATATGCTATAATGAGACTCTAAATCAGCACGGCAGGGGGATGCTTACATCATGCTTCCGGACAAAAAAGGCTATTTTGGCGCATACGGCGGGCGTTTTGCCCCTGAAACTCTTATGCCTGCGCTCGGCGAGCTTGAACAAGCATATGCCGCCGCACGAAAAGACAGGGCCTTTCGTGAGCGGTTGGAGCATCTGAACAGTACGTTCATTGGTCGCCCAACCCCCCTTTATTACGCACAACGCCTTACAGATCATATCGGCGGGGCACGGATATATCTAAAGCGTGAGGATCTCGCCCACACGGGTGCCCATAAAATCAATAACGCACTCGGCCAGTGTCTGCTGGCGCAGCGTATGGGGAAGCCGCGAGTCATTGCCGAGACGGGCGCCGGCCAACATGGTGTGGCAACTGCCACGGGTGCGGCCTTGTGCGGGCTTCAGTGCGATGTCTATATGGGCACTATCGACGTAAAGAGACAGTCGCTCAACGTCTACCGTATGCGGCTGCTTGGCGCCCGGGTCATAGAGGTTCCGGTCGGCTCCCAAACATTGAAAGATGCCATTAACGAAGCCTTGCGTGACTG
>DATHDH010000044.1:0-4435 GCA_035319145.1 Dissulfurispiraceae bacterium
AACCCTTTTTCACGAAGCTCCGCGAATTCGAGAAATATTTTCGGGAAGAGCGCGTACGAGATGACATCCTCTTCGCTCTTCGCCCTGTCGCCCAGTTCTTCGCGCGCCTTCGGCAGCTCGGGTTCGAGCAGGTCCGCCGGCCGGGCGGTAATAATCTCTTCGTTGCCCAGAACTTTCTTCTGCACCTCTTCGTTAACCGGGGCAGGCGGCTTGCCGTAAAGCCCCTTCAGATAGTTGCGCGTTTCGCTCGTGACTACCTTGTAACGCTCAGCGGTCAGCACATTGAGGGTAGCCTGCGTGCCGACAATCTGGCTGGAAGGGGTCACGAGCGGAGGAAATCCGAAATCCTCGCGTACAACCGGCACCTCATTCATGACTTCGGCCATGCGATGCAGCGCATTCTGCTCTTTTAGCTGATTGGCGAGGTTCGAGATCATGCCGCCCGGCACCTGGTAAATGACCGCCTTGGGGTCGATGCCGGTGAACTCGCTTTCGAGATGACTGTAGTTCTTTCGTGCGGCCTTGAAGTGATCGTTGATCTCGTCGAGGGTCTGGAACTCGAATTCGGGATCGTGTTTCGATCCCTTGAGGATATTGCAGAGCGTTTCGAGGGCAGGCTGGCTCGTGCCGGATGCCATGGAGGAGATTGCCGTGTCGATGATATCCACGCCGGCTTCGATGGCCTTCAATGTCGTAGCGACAGCCATGCCGCTCGTGTCGTGCGTGTGCAGATGGATCGGCAATGATACCCGTTCCTTCAGCTTCGAGATGAGATCAAAGGCATCGAGCGGGGAAAGCAGACCGGCCATATCCTTGATGCAGATGGTATCTGCGCCCATATCCTCAAGCTTCAGCGCGAGGTCTACAAAGAAGTCGTTAGAGTAGATCGGTCCGAGTGTATAACAGAATGCCGCTTCCACCTTGCCGCCGTATTTCAGGGTCGCCTTTACGGACTTCTTGATGTTGCGGAAATCATTCAGCGCATCGAAGATGCGGACGACCCCGATACCGTTTTCGATCATCTTTGCGATGAATGCTTCAACTACATCGTCGGCATAGTGACGGTAGCCGACCACGTTCTGGCCGCGCAGCAACATCTGGAGCGGCGTCTTTTTGATATGGCCTTTGAGCAGGCGCAGACGTTCCCACGGGTCCTCGCGGAGGAAGCGAAGGCATGAATCGAATGTCGCCCCGCCCCAGACCTCAAGCGACCAGAATCCCACGGAATCCATCTTCTCGGCGATCGGCAGGAGATCCTCTATGCGCATGCGTGTTGCGAGGAGGCTCTGGTGTGCGTCCCGGAATGTCGTATCCATAATTTTGATCGGCTTGTTGTTCATGGCTTCCTCACAAAGGATATTCGGTATAGAGAGCTATCGGTGTGCATGATGACTCCCGCTTTCACGATTTTTTCCGCCGCGGCTTAAAGCTTGCTGTGCGCCACTATGGCGGCAGCAACCGCGCAAACGACGTCAACCTTATCGCGCTCCTTGCTGTACGCGAGGTGTTTGAATCGCTCTTCGACATACGCCGTGCTGAAGTCTCCGCTCCGGAAGACCTCGTCTTTCATGATATTGCGATAAAACGGAATCGTCGTTTTGATCCCGCGAATCAGATATTCGCCGAGACAGCGCTGCGCCCGCGCAACAGTCTCTTCCCAAGTGGCGCCGCGGACAATGAGTTTCGCGAGCATCGAATCGTAATACGGCGGAACTGTATAGCCCCGGTAGGCATTGCCGTCAAGCCGGACCCCGTAGCCGCCGGGCGATTGATATTCGGTAATCTTTCCGGTAGCAGGCATGAAGTCATTGAGCGGATCTTCGGCATTAATGCGGCACTGAATGGCGAAGCCGCGCAGCTGAACGTCGCGCTGGTGAAACCAGAGTTTTTCGCCCGTAGCAATCCTGATCATTGCCTGAACAAGGTCAATGCCCGTGATCTCTTCCGTGATGGTATGTTCGACCTGGATGCGGGTGTTCATTTCGAGGAAATAGAAATTCCGATTCTTATCGACGAGAAATTCGACGGTGCCGACGCTGTCGTAGTCCACGGCCCGGGCCGCCGCTACAGCCGCTTCGCCGATGCGCTGCCGCAGTGATTCATCAAGGATGAGCGACGGCGCCACCTCTATCATCTTTTGGTGGCGGCGCTGAATCGAGCAGTCGCGCTCGCCGAGATGGACGATGTTGCCGTGCTTGTCGGCTACGATCTGGAACTCAATGTGATGCGGTTGTTCAAGATATTTTTCTATGAAGATGCTGTCGTTGCCGAACGCCTTGCGCGCCTCCGACTGCGAAATGGCCATCTGGCGCCGCACATCGTCCGCGTTGCGGCAGATGCGCAGGCCGCGGCCTCCGCCTCCGGCAGATGCCTTGATCATCACCGGAAATCCGATGGATTCGGCGAACGATACTGCATCCTCTGCATCGGTCAACGCTTCCGAACCGGGAATAACCGGAATGCCCGCTTTTTGAGCACGCTCGCGGGACTCGATTTTGAGCCCCATGTCTTTAATGGCAGCGGGGTTTGGCCCGATGAAGGTGATCCCGGCGTCGGCACAGGCCCTGGCGAATTCGGTATTTTCCGACAGGAATCCGTAACCCGGGTGGATGGCGTCGGCTCCCGCATTCTTGGCGAGTTCAATAATTCCGTATATGTTGAGATAGCCGCTTATCGGACCTGGTCCGACAAGGTACGATTCATCGGCCTTCCGGACGTAGCGTGTCAGGGCATCGGGTTCTGAATATATTGCTATGGTGCCGATGCCGAGTTCCTTGCATGCGCGGTTGATGCGGAGGGCGATTTCTCCGCGATTGGCTATGAGGACCCTCTTAAACATGGAGCAATTATATTACCTTATTTCCCATGCCCATTTCACGGGAGAAATCACTTGCAGAAGAAGGGGATAGTGCCCTGCAAGACCGGAATGGCGAACAGCGCCATATGCTACAATGAACAGAACTGACCGACACCTCATGTTAAGGAGGCGCCTAAATGACACCATCGGAAAAAGACCTTTTCAGCAGACTCACCCTCCAGTCTTTCGAACGACTCAGCAGACTTCAGTCCCCTGATCTGTATCAATTCCTTGCGAAATATGCAGCTCTTTGCAATCCGGCTGCGATTTATGTGAATGATGATTCGCCCGAGGCTGTCGAATATATACGGCAGGCGTCCTTGAAGAACGGCGACGAAGGAAAACTCGCTTTGCCGGGTCACACCTATCATTTTGATGCATTCGGCGACCAGGGGCGAGACAAGAAAAATACCGCCATTCTGTTGCCGGCGGGGGAGAGCCTCGGGGCCGCCATCGACACGAAGGAGCGCGAGTCAGGATATGCCGAGGTTCACGAGATACTCGGGAATATAATGGCCGGGCGGGAGATGTATGTTTCTTTTTATTGCCTCGGACCGGCGAACTCACCCTTTACGCTTCCGTGCGTCCAGATAACCGATTCGAGCTATGTGGTGCATAACGAATACCTTCTATACCGTCCGGGATTCGATGAATTCGTTCGTCGCAGCGCGACAGGGGGCTTGAAGGATTTTTACCGTTTCGTCCATTCGCAGGGCGAGGTCGATGAGCGCAAGGTGTGCAGGAATCTCGACAAGCGCCGGATCTTTATCGATCTCTATCACAACACGGTATACAGCACGAACACCCAGTACGGCGGCAACTCCATCGGGCTGAAGAAGCTCGCGATGCGCCTCGCCATCCGGCAGGCGTCGCAGGAAGGGTGGCTTACGGAGCACATGCTTGTGCTCGGGGTCCGTGGCCCGAAGGGTCGGCTGACCTATTTTACGGGGGCCTATCCGTCGATGTGCGGCAAGACCTCGACAGCCATGCTTGAGGGCGAAAGCATGGTCGGCGACGATATTGCTTACATAAGAAATATCGACGGAATCGCGCGTGCAGTGAATACTGAACGCGGCATGTTCGGCATCATCCAGGGCATCAATCCGAAGGACGATCCGCTTCTTTGGAAGGCATTGAACAGCCCAAATGAAATCATCTTTTCCAATGTCCTCGTCAAAGAGGACGGCGGCGTTCACTGGATAGACAAGGGCGGAGACCTTCCGATGAAGGGCATCAACCACTCGGGCGATTGGTTCAGAGGCAAGACCGATACAAAGGGGAAGCCGATTCGCAGTTCCCATCCGAACGCGCGGTTTACGCTCAGCCTCAAGTCGCTCGATACCGTTGACCCGCGTCTCGACGACCCGGCGGGCATTGAACTTGGCGCCATGGTTTACGGCGGCCGCGACTCCGATACCTGGGTGCCGGTAGAAGAGGCATTCGACTGGACGCACGGCATTATTACGAAAGGCGCGATTCTGGAATCGGAGACAACCGCCGCAACACTCGGGCAGGAAGGGGTGCGCGAGATAAACCCGATGGCGAATATCGATTTTCTGTCGGTTACCGTTGGCAAAT
>DATHDH010000045.1:0-29060 GCA_035319145.1 Dissulfurispiraceae bacterium
CCCGGAGATATCCGTTTCTTCGGAGGTTTCGGAATTACTCGAAAGCAGGCTGATTCTGATGGAGGATGTCCGGAGGGTACTCGAACATGCTGAAAAGACCGGTAACGCGATGTTCGATAAGCAGAGCGGACGTTTTATAGCGCATTATCGCCCTGGAAGCGTAACATATTGGGTCGAATATACCATTACTATGCAGGATTCCGTGTATGTCCTGCATAACGCATACAGCCACAGAATGGAAGTCATCGAGGTGCCCGAAAAATGATCGAAGACAAGAGCGGCAGCGCACCGGAACTTGTCTGTGAGAAATGCAGAGTGCCTATGACGTTGGGCAAGGTGACGGTATCATATCTTGGAAGCGAGTTTCCTGTGGAACTTCTGAAATGCCGCACCTGCGGGACGGTCTTCGTGCCCGAGGACCTCGCAGTGGGAAAGATGCTGCAGGTCGAGCAGGCGCTCGAGGACAAGTGATCTCGCCTGATTTCAGACGGGATGTTTGTGCGCTATGATCGCAGAGATCGCTCATCTTTCGGTTATGCGCCCGGGCGGGCTTAAACTTACGGAAAGAGCCCTCAGGTATTGCTCTTTTCAGCCCGGGGCAAGGATCGCCGATGTCGGCTGCGGGACCGGGGCCACAGTGCAATTCCTTCGCAATCGCTATTTATTGGAAGCTGTCGGAGTCGATATCGAAACTGCCGATTTTGAAGGCGGGGTATCTGAACGGTTTGTGCAGGCAGATGCTGCTGCGTTGCCGTTCGAGAGTGAATCACTCGACGCTGTAATCGCCGAATGCAGCCTCTCGGTATTCCGGCAGAGGGCGCAGGTGCTTGGCGAGTTCGGTACCGTACTGAAAAGGGGCGGACGGCTGATTCTTACCGATGTCTTTGTGGAAAATGCTCAGGCTGCATCTTCGGCGGACCGGATGGAACTTCCCTTCTGCATGGCCGGCCTCATGACGCAGGTCGATATTGAGAGAATGCTCGAAGATCTCGGCTTCAGCATCGATATCCTGGAAGACCATTCTGCAGTTCTGAAGGACTTTATCATTCGCTACATACTGGAAGGGAATGGTGGGAGAAGCTCTCAAGATTTTGCTGTCACGCAGGCGACGCTCTGCGCATTGAAGAAAGTCAGGCCGCATTATCTTCTTATGATCGCCACAAAAGGAGACAGACCATGACGGATGCGTTCATGAGAATGATGCAATTATCGCAGCAGGGATTCCATTGCAGCCAGATCATGATGATCATGGCATTAGAGGCTCAGGGCAAGACCAATCCGGATCTTGTCCGGTCCATGTCAGGCCTGCTCGGCGGAATCGGCTTTTGCGGCAAGACATGCGGGACCCTGACAGCCGGTGCCTGCCTCATCGGCTTATACGCCGGCAAGGGAGCGCCCGAGGAAGAGCCTGACGCCAAACTTTATTTGATGATGAGCGAGCTTGTGGAGTGGTTTGAAAAAGGATTTGGGGCGCAATACGGCGGCATCAACTGCGCCGACATTCTGCAGGACGATCCCAGGAACCGGATGTCGCGCTGTCCCCAGATGGTTATCGCGACGTATGAAAAAGTGGTCGAAATACTGGCAGCGAACGACCACGATTTCACACAGCCCAGATAGAGGTTGCCGATGAAAAAGCTTTTGAAAGACCTGTCTCTTTTGGCACAACTCGGCGAAAAGTTCGTCGTTGCGACCATTTTCAATAAATCGGGGTCGGCGCCACGAACGGTCGGGGCAAAGATGGTTGTGAAAACCGACGGATCGATTCTCGGCACCATCGGCGGGGGACGCCTTGAGGCCGAGGCCATTCGGCTTGCGTCGGATGCTGTAGTGAAGGGGAAAAGCGTCATCTATTCGTTTCTTCTTACCGGAAAAGATGTCGCTGAAATGGATATGATATGCGGCGGCCGGGGAGAGGTTCTCCTGGAGTTCATCGACGCTTCGGACAAAAGTGTCCAGACTGTTTATCAAGAAGCAGCAGAGCTCATGGAGCAGAGGGGAAAGGGGTGGCTTGTCACTAAACTTGAGGATGCAGATGACGGCTGGTATCGAGTGCGCCGGCATTGTCTCGTCAAGCAGGACGGCTCTCTTGTCGGACGCTTCGATGGAGATGCCGACTTTATGGCGAAACTTGTCCAAGGACCGGCGCGAATATCCATACATGCCGACGTCATTGAGAATCAACGGTTCTTTGTGGAACCGATTCGCACACCCTCAACGGCATTCATCTTCGGGGCAGGCCACGTATCGCAGCAGATTGCGCCTTTGAGCGAAAAGGTCGGGTTCCGGACCATCGTCCTTGATGATCGCCCGGACTTCGCCAATCGCTCTCGTTTTTCCGAGCCGGTGGAGATCCGGCTCATAGAATCATTTGAGCAGTTTCCGGAAAGAGAAATTGATGAAGACAGTTATATCATCATCGTAACAAGAGGTCATCTTCATGACAAAACAGTCTTGGAGCAGGCGTTAAGGGCCAAGGCCGGATATATCGGCATGATAGGCAGTCGGAGAAAGCGCAATGCCATCTATGAGGCGCTTGCCACACAAGGCTTCGAGAAACGCGATCTCGATCGGGTGCATTCACCGATAGGGACGAACATAGGCGCCGAGACGCCTGAAGAACTCGCGGTGAGCATTGTCGGGGAATTGATAAAAGTGAGGGCGGAGCGGGAACAGCGTGCATCCGCTAAGCAATAATGATTGTCGCATGTTTTGTCCGTCAGATATCGGCGTCGGAAGTAGGCTGCCGTGGTCAGGGCTGACGAATCCGTAATCGGCAGCACCGAAAGCGTCTGCCCGAAATGTCTTCGTCGCCTCCCGGCACATCGTGTTGCATCAGGCGAAGATGTCTACCTCGTAAAAACATGTCCGGAACATGGTAAATTCCGGACGATCATCTGGCGCGGTCAACCTGCTTTTGACTCGTGGCCGGTACCGAAACAACATGCAACACCTCCGGTTTGTGCGACAGCGGTGGAACAAGGCTGCCCGTTTGACTGTGGCCTCTGCCCCGCGCATCGCCAGCATACCTGCTGCGTTCTCCTTGAGGTGACCGATCGCTGCAATCTGGCGTGTCCTTTCTGCTTTGCTGCCTCATTGTCGCAGGGGAACAATCCCGATCTCGGAGCGATCGAAGGATGGTATCGCATGCTGATTGCCTTCGGGGGGCCTTTCAACATTCAGCTGTCGGGCGGTGAGCCGACGCTCCGGAATGATTTGCCGGAGATCATTGCACTCGGACGCTCTCTCGGGTTCTCATTCTTTCAACTGAACACGAACGGTATCAGACTGGCATCAGAGGCGGGATATGCGCAGGCATTAAAAGATGCAGGGCTCAGCTGCGTTTTTCTCCAGTTCGACGGAGTGAGCGATGAAGTATACAAGAAGATTCGGGGCATATCTCTTCTGAAAACAAAGAAGACGGCTATTGCGCGCTGCAACGAGAGCAGGCTGGGTGTCGTTCTTGTTCCGACCCTCGTTCCCGGCATCAATATATCTGAAATAGGTCCGATTATAGGGTTCGCAATTTCGATGCTTCCCGCAGTGCGGGGTGTTCATTTCCAGCCAGTCAGTTATTTCGGGAGGTATCCGAAGCCGCCTGATGATTCGGATCGCATTACGATCCCTGAAATACTTCGGGAGATCGAGCGGCAGACCGGCGGCATGATGAAGGCTGGCGATTTTCGACCGCCGACGGCCGAGAATCCCTACTGCTCGTTTAACGGCAGCTTTGTGCTCATGGAAAACGGAGAGCTAAAGCCTCGTCAGGTTGAAGGTCACGGCTGTTGTGGCAGCCCTCGGACCGCGGCCGATTGTGTACGAAAGGCACAGGTTTTTGTCGCAAGGAAATGGTCTGCTGGAAGCGCGCCGCCCGCAGGACGACGGAACAGGAACTTCATGAATACAGCCAGTCTTGATGCATTTCTTTCGCGCGTTGAAAATTATTCACTCTGCATCTCAGGGATGGCATTTCAGGATGCATGGAACCTCGATCTCGATCGCTTGCGTGAATGTTTTATCCATGTGGTGAATCCCGATGCAAAGATAGTCCCTTTTTGCGCCTATAATTTGACCGACGCCTCCGGGCAAGCGCTTTATCGTCCGCAGCGGAGTCCACAGGCATGATACGAAAGACGCCGCTCGAACAATGGATTGCCTCCAAGATCGGCGCTACTGATATCCCCCTGAGTCGTGCGGCGATAGAATCATATCAGCTTCGCACGCTTCGGGAAACAATTCAGTGGGCAGCGGACAGAAGCCAGTTTTACCGTAAGAGATTAAGAGGCTGTTCTGCCGCGATCCGATCTCTCGATGATTTGAAAAGCATTCCGTTTACTACTGCAGACGACCTGCGGCACGGATATCTGAGATTTCTCTGCACTTCGCAGAACGAAATAGAGCGGATAGTTACGCTCCCGACTTCCGGAACAACAGGGGAGCCGAAAAGAATCTGTTTTACCGCTGACGAGCAGGAATCGATTATCGATTTCTTCCATCACGGCATGGCGACGCTTACGAAACCGGGAGATCGCGTTCTGATACTGCTGCCCGGCGGCCGTCCGGGAAGTGTCGGCGATCTGCTCGTCTCCGCTCTTGCACGGCTTGGCGCCGTCGGCATTCCTCACGGCCCTGTCGACGATCCGCATTCCACGCTCCGTATCATGGCTCGGGGGCGGGTCGATATACTCATCGGCATTCCCACCCAAGTGCTTGCCCTTGCAAGAACGGGACAAGAACTTGCGGCACCACCGAAACGTGTCCTGCTGAGTACCGATTACGTGTCGGATGCGGTTATGCGCGCACTCGAAGCACTCTGGCATTGCGAAGTATTCGCGCACTACGGCATGACGGAAATGGGCTTCGGAGGCGGTGTCCAGTGTGAAGCACGCGACGGCTTCCACATGCGCGAGGCTGATCTCTATTTCGAGATCGTCGATCCGCTTGGCGGACGGCAGCTTGCTGATGGAGAATACGGTGAGGTGGTCTTTACGACATTGACCAGGCACGGGATGCCGCTGATCCGCTACCGAACCGGAGACATCAGCCGGTTTCTTCCGGATGCCTGTCGATGCGGGACGGTTCTGAAAAGCTTGGATCGCGTTGAGTGCAGGATGGCGGCACAGAAACGCATTTCGACAGGGGAAGAGATAGGCCCGCCTGATCTTGAAGAGGCGATCTTTCCAATTTCGGGGGTGCTGGATTTCAGTGCTGCTTTGTCGAGTCAAAACGGCAAAGAGCATCTGAGCGTCGCGATTTTTACGCTAACCCCGCATAAAGACACCATCGCTCAAGAAGTACTTGATGCCCTTGGGTCTGTAAACGCCATTCGGAATGCGACTGCCGGCGGGACGCTCTCGATTTCCATCGAGGTCAACGCCGCCACTCACGCAAATGCAAACAGAACCGCCAAAAGAATAATAGCAGACGAGCAAAGCATCATGGATGCACAGCTTTTCACGGAGCAGGTGAGATGAATCGAGCCGGTTCTGTCGCTGCGATAATTTTGGCGGCAGGTGCTTCCTCGCGCATGGGCACTTTAAAACCATTGATGAAGCTGGCCGCCTCTACCATTCTGCAGGAAGCAGCTTCGCGATTCCGCGCCGCAGGAGTTCCGGATGTACTGGTTGTCGTCGGGTTTCAGGCTGATGTGCTCATTCCCATAGTCGCAAATATCAGGGCACGCTGGATTCATAACGAATCATTCCGGGACGGGATGCTTTCATCTGTTCTGAAAGGGATCGCCGCCCTTGACGAGAATGTCGAGGCTTTTTTTCTTCTTCCCGTCGATACGCCGCTCGTAAAACCGCAGACTATTGCACGTCTGTTGCAAGAGTACCAGCAGAGCAAAGCGCCTGTTATCTATCCGCTCTTTCGCGGAACAAGAGGACACCCGCCGCTGATAGCAACGCATTGTGTCGCAGGGCTCTTGCCTGATCAGGAAGGCGGGCTGCAGGCGTATCTGCGCAAATTCGACACTGAGGCACGCGAGCTGCCCACGGTTGATGAGGGGATTGTTCTGAGCTGCAATATACCGGAAGAATATCATGTCGTCGCCGCGCATGCCGAACGAAACGGGCTGCCGACCATTAATGAGTGCAAGGCATTATGGGAACAACATAATGTTTTGGATAAAACAATCACGCATTGCCGCATAGTTGCAGAGTTTGGCCGTCTGATGGCCATTCATCTCAATTGTGCCGGACACCGACTGAACGCCGAAGCCGTGTCGGCGGCAGGGATGGTGCATGATATAGCAAAGGGTCAGCGAAACCACGCCGGTATCGGAGCTGAAATACTGCGTGATGCAGGATTCGATAGGATAGCGGATATTGTCGCGACCCACATGGATATCGTCCTTCGCAGCGAGGACATCGACGAATCGCAGGTGCTCTATCTTGCGGACAAATGCGTCTGCGGAGCAGATTTTATCAGTCTGGAGAAGCGCCTGGAGCAGTCCCTGCGGCGATTTGCTGATCAGCCCGAGGCACTGAGTTCAGCAACCAAGCGGCTTCAGACAGCGCGCGTCATACAAGAACGCGTCGAACGTTGCCTGGGGATGTCCTTGACGGCATTGATTGAGCGACATAAGCGCGGAATCAGAATTGCCGAAGGCAAGAGAATCATCTATCTCGTCCGACACGGCTGTCTTGATGTGGCCGACGGGCGAAAACGCTATATCGGGCAGATTGACATCCCATTAAATGATAAAGGCATCCGTCAGGCTGCAGCCCTGCGCGAGCGACTGAGAAATGTCTCCTTTACAGCCGTCTATTGCAGCGACCTTTCGCGGGCGCGGGATACAGCTGCAATCGTTGCCCAGCCTCACGGCCTGCAGCCGATCGAGCGGGTCGATCTGCGCGAAATAGCACTCGGCGCATGGGAGGGAATCACTTTTGATGAAATACGCCGGCACTCGCCTCAGGAGTATGGCGAGCGAGGTCGTGATATCGTCTTATTCCGTCCGCCCGGAGGTGAGAGCTTTTCCGATTGCAATGCGAGGGTGATCGCTGCACTCTTCAACATCCTCTCGACTTCAGAAGGCGATTTACTTCTCGTTGCTCATGCCGGAGTAAATCGGTTGCTCCTCGGGCTGGCGCTTGGGACGAGGATGGACGACCTGCTTGCAATCCCGCAAGAGTACGGTTGCCTCAATATCATCCGGTATGAGGACTTTTCGTTTCAGTTGGAACTGCTGAATGAATCTGTTCTGAAGAAAACGACGGATTGACCAACGCCTTGCACATCATGCGCATCCCGCGTGAAGAAGGCCGTGAACAATAGGGCGGGCGCGCGGGTTCGGCGGCTTCAGATTACCGCCACATCAGCGTTTCTTGGACGATCGTTTGACAGGTTTCTCGGATGGATCGTTTTCGAAATATTCATGGAAAAAGGCATCTGCAGTGGTCTTGGTCACGTTCTGCAATTGCTGGAATCGGTTCAGGAGGCTTTTTGCATACGGCGTAAGCTCGGAGCCGCCCCCGTGCGAACCGCCGCTCTGCTTGCTCAACAGAGGCTTGCCGAGACGTTCTTCAGTAGCCTTGATTTTGCCCCAAACCGCCCGGTAGCTCATTCCGAGCGCCCGCGCAGCAGAGACGATGGACCCGTGTTGTTCGATAGCGCTCAAAATACGGAATCTTCCTGAACCGAATACCACTTCTCCGTTTCCGTCTTCTATCCAAATCTTGGTCCGCATGGTGAGCCTGCCGCGTCTGACGCTCATATCAATGCCCCGACTTGCCGACAACTTGCGGCCGCATTCCACGCATTCTGAAAAACAGAATCACCTGTCACGCCCCTCCTAGACGTATTCTCATGCTTATTCTGGCTGTTCACCTTGCTGGCTTGAATCCCGCGATTATATCGATTAAAGAAACCTATCATTGTTACTCCACATTGATCAAGACAAAAACTACTGCTCACCCGAAGGTCACGAAATCAGTTTATGTCATCACGATTTCGACGGCCAATTCTACAAATATCCAAACCACGTAAATTCAGATATACTTATGAAGACAGATGTTGGGGAGATGAACAATGGCCCGCCAAAAAATCAGGCAACTAACGTTTAGTGCATGGTCCGCCTTGGTTCTGACTGTAGTGTTGTTTGTCTTGCTCCTGGCGTGGACAAGCTATCGCTTTCTCGACCCGTTTCCCCCAAAGACCCTCATTATGGCTACCGGCACGGAAAGCGGGTCATATTCCGTCTTCGGCGAAAAATACAGACAAGCGCTTGCACTCGACGGCATTCGGGTTGAACTGCGATCGACTTCGGGAGCTGTTGAGAACATCAGGCTTCTCAGGGACAGATCGTTCGCCGTCGATGCGGGGTTTGTTCAAGGCACCGTCGGTACTATCGAAGAATCCTCAAATCTTCTCTCACTCGGAGGCCTGGCCTACACCCCATTGTGGATTTTTTATAGAGGGTTGGAGGCCTATGATGAACTGGGGCAATTGCGGGGTAAGAGGCTTGCGATTGGGCCGGAAGGGAGTGCGGCGCGGAAGCTCTCCCTCGACTTACTGAAACTTGCAGGGGTTACCGAGCAACAGACCGAATTCCTTTTCCTGCCGTTTGCTGAAGCAAAACAAGCGCTCCATGCCGGAAAGGTCGATGCAGTCTTGACACTCGGTTCGCCGGAAAACCCATTGATTCAGGAACTGCTGAACTCTAAGGGAATCAGGCTCATGAGTCTCAGTCAGGCAGAGGCCTATGCACGGCGATTCCCCGATCTTTCGCATGTCGTGCTGCCGAAAGGCGTTATAGACCCAGGAGCGAGCAATCCTCCGTCCGATATACATCTCATATCGCCGACGACGAACCTCATTATTCGCAAAGAAGTGCATCCCGCTTTGGTATATTTGCTATTGAAGGCATCCGTGGCAATACATGGCGGTGCGAGCTGGGTCAACAGGGCCGGAGAATTTCCTGCCCTCAGCAAACAGGATGACCCTATCAGTGAACAAGCCCAGCGATTTTACAAGTCCGGAGGCTCGTGGTTATACGCCTACTTGCCGTTCTGGGCGGCTACACTGGTTGAGCGCCTTACGCTGATTTTGATTCCGCTGGGCATGATTATCCTTCCCCTGCTGGGAATTGCGCCGTGGATATACACATGGCGGAACCGGGCAAAATATTATCCGTGGTATCGTGAATTGAGAAAGCTCGAGAAGGAAATTCTCGATGCGCCGCACAAAGACAATGCTGATGACTACAGGGCTCGCCTCGATCGCATTGAGGATGCCGTCAGTAATATCAGAACATCAGTAGCGTTTTATGATGAGCTGTTTATATTGAAAGAACATATTCAAATTGTCCGCCTCAAGTTGGATGCCTTGTCGCACATCTCCGATAAGAAGTCTTAGCTCCTGCGCGTCATCGCGGCCAAAAAGGGTCCGGTTGGAGGAAGACTCGTTGCCGGATCGTTACTACCGACAATGGGCGGTTGAATCAGAACAGGCGGCAAATATTAATCAAAGCCGATGCGCTCTCCACCTCATCAGAGGAGAAATTCCTCAGCCGAGGGAAAACACCGAGCACAGGAACATGAAGCAGTTCACGGAGCATTGCGAGATTTGTTTCACCAGATACGTCGGTATGGCCTTCCCCTTGATTGACGATAACTGCAGCCACGTCGACGCCTGAGTTCACGGCAGCCTTAACACTCAACAACGTGTGATTGAGTGTACCGAGACCGGCCCGCGCAACAATAATAAGAGGAAAGCCGATATCCCGCGCAAGATCGAGCATGAAATACGGTCGGCGGGGAGAGCTATCAGTAATGGGCACAAAAAGACCGCCGGCCCCCTCGACAACAACTGTATCGAACTCCTCCTTCAAGCGGTCAAGCATCTTATGAATTCGTGCGAGATCAACGGTGTGCCCCTCAAGTCGCTCCGCGACAAGCGGCGCAACCGGCTTTGCGAATCGCACGGGGACGACATCGTCAAGCGCAACAACTCGATCGGCGGCATGCCAAAGGACGGTTCCGTCCTCAGGGATCAAAGTATCTCCTTCGCGTCTGCAGCCCGTTTCGACCGGCTTCATCCCGACACTCCGAAGCCCTTTCTGCAGAGCCGTTCTGATTATTGCCGCCGCGATGGTTGTTTTCCCGACGCCGGTATCAGTGCCGGTAACAAAAAAGCCGTTCTTCATCCGCTGAACTGCTCCTTCCGGAAAAATAGCTGTATCAAATAATCCTGCTGTCGAGACAAAACGTCTGTCCGGTGACGCGTTTCATCGATATCAGATGCGCTATGAAGCCGGCAGCTTCCTCGGCATCCGAGAGGCATCCCAGCAGGCTCTCGTAACGGGCGCGTTCCATGGCAGCCTGCGAGCGCGGCCCCATGCCTACCGGCAGATATCCGGGCAATACGGCATTCACACAGATGCCGGATTGACCCAATTCTGCGGCAGCGGTTTTGGTCAGTCCTAGTAATCCTGCCTTCGTCGCGCTGTATGCAGCTTGCCCCGCTTTCCCTTTGAGCCCGGAGAATGAAGAAATGACTATGATATGCCCGCCACGGCTGAGGTATGGAGCAAATGCCCGGATAGTCCTGAAGGCGCCTGACAGATTTACCGACTGCATGTCGTCCCAATCCCGCTCTCGCTGCTTGGACAATGGCGCATCATGAGCAATGCCTGCGTTACATATGATTGCATCGAGCCGAACACGCCATGCCATGACAGCTTTTTCGGCTTTCTCCAGAGCCCGGGCATTGCGCACATCGACTTGCAGAGCAAGCGTACGATCTCCGCCGATTTCCGCGCACAGCGCCTGCATCCGTTCTTCCGCCGAATGATACAGCAAAGCCATGTGCCAACCCAGACCTGCAAATGTTTTTGCGAGCGCACCGCCCAACCCGCCTGTCGCACCGGTAATAAGTATTACCTTACCCGCTCGATTCATAGAATCGGGAGAGCCGCCGGTACGCGGCCCGCGCGAGCGGGCAGGGCAGAGTGACTATTGAAACACAACATTTGCTTCACGACTATGCCTTCTCCTGCTGAACTAGGACTAATCAGCTCACTTGAGAACGGATATCCTGCACCGGCCATGAATAATTTAGGGTTACGTTCAGCCGAATGAGCCGACATGGCTTATGTTATAATGAGCTTGTCTTTTTATCAACCGGAGGCAGTCGTGACGCGCTTTGAAGAAGTCCAGATGCGGATCGCCGAGTCCGCGCGCAATTACCTCGATATTTACAATATGCAGGTCTTCATCGAGCAATTCACGCTCGATCGCGAAAGCCGTTTTTTCGTGACCCTGCCGGAAATGGCGCAGCCCTATCCCATATCGGCAATTGTCTCGTTCCTCTATGATACATATCAGACAAGCATGTCGATTTATCAGCCTGATGAAGATGAGGAGCTTCCGTTCGATGAAAATACTCTGACCCTCGAATTTCTCGTAAAACTCCCGATGATGTCGGGGTATCCGGACATCGAAAAGCTCTTCGCTGAAATCGAGCGTGAGTATCCGGACACGGAGCCTTCGCTGATTGTTCGCGAGATTTCCTCAGGCTCCGAAATGACGAAGGAGTACGAGATTGCGTATTCCTATGATGTCGCGGAAGAGGACATGACCGATATCGCGCTCTACGAAGAGATATTCGAGGAACTTCGCGAGATGCTTGAACTGCTTCATAACCGCACCAAGTTTCATATCGACAGCAATTGGTACCCGGAAGAGGATGATCCGCCCCGACGCTATTGATTGCGTGCTGCTCGATATGGATGGCACGCTTCTCGACAAGTATTTCGACGATTACTTCTGGGAACATCTTGTGCCTGAACGCTATGCCGAGAAACACAAAGTCTCGTTCGGCCGCGCAAAAGAGACGCTGATGGCGCTTTACCGGGCACATGAAAACACCCTCAACTGGACCGACATCGATTTCTGGTCGCGCGAATTGCACCTCGACATCCCTGCATTAAAGGAACAGATTCGCCATCTCATCGACATACATCCCCATGTCGACGACTATCTGGCTTTTCTGCAGAGACATCGCAAGAAAGTGTACATGGTGACGAACGCGCACTACAAGGTCCTCGAAATAAAACTTCGGAAGATTCCTATCGGCAGGCATTTCGACCGCTGCTTCACATCAGGAGAGATCGGATGTCCGAAAGAGTGGCCCGAGTTCTGGCAGCGTCTTGAAAAACGCATTCATTTCGACAAAGAGCGGACACTGCTCATTGACGACACGGTCGCAATTTTGCGCACTGCACGAGCTTACGGCATCAGACATCTTCTGCATAAAGTCTGTGCGAGCTCTCGGAAAACAGAGGCCGGTTCAGACGAATTCACCCCTCTTTGCCACTTCAAGGATCTCATTACAGACTAGCCAGCTTCGTTCACGGAATCAGAAGGCCATCTGTGCGGGAAAAGCCTTAACCCTTCATCTCCTTTTCGAGCAGCTCCCTGATTGCCTTGTTGATCGGATACATCTTGAAATACTCCCGGTCTTTATTCTCTTCAATAGCCTTGAGCAACATCTCTTCAGGAATCGAATCGATACGGCAGGCGGTCTCCGCATAATCTCCGGCCGTGTGTCTCAGAAGATAGAGACCCGGCTTCTCTCCGGTCACGTCGATATAAAAAACGTATCCCTTTATCGTTCCCCTCGTCTTGCCACCCTTTGAAGCAGGCGCGATGCGGGGCTCCATGAGATCCTTCGGTTCAAGGTTCCAAAGAATGTGATCGATGATGAATTGATCGTGTTTAATGTCGTCAAACGATGCAAGTTCCTGCAGCATAAGCTCTCCTTATTTCGCTGAGCGGCGTTCGGGAACAACGACGTGCGGCGTCTTTTCGCTGTTCCAATCTTTGGTTACGTACAGACTGCAATAGCAGCTTCCATAGTCGGTGATATCCGGTTTCGCGTAAAAGCATGGACAAATGATGTCCTCGTCCTGATCCCTGACGCCCGAGGCGAGGCGACACGGACACGAACGATATCCGTAGCGCCCTTCGTTTCTGATAAGCCCCGTAAGAATATCGAGTGTGAACTCGCGGTCGGCGTTCAACTCGAATCCCTGAGACGCCGCATACCGCTGAAGGATGTCATACAGCCCTTCGGGTGTCATGGCAGCCTCAGTGCATCCTTCAGGCGCTGCTCGTCGAATCCTACAATAACGTCCTCAACGACCAGGGTCGGATACGTGCCCGCAGGATTATGGCGTTTCACTTCTTTTGAGGCAAGCCACTGCTCCCCGCCTTCAAGGAGGTCGACTTCAATCTGTGTGAACCCGACGTTTCGTTCCTCGAGAAAGCGCTTCACCCGTTTGCAGGTCGGGCAGGTGCTCAATGTGTAGAGGGTTACCTGCTGCTTCATGATCAACCTCTATGCGTGGCCGACCGGGCCGTCTTCACCGTCCTGCCGGTAAATCTCGGCGGCACTGACCCCGGCGTCCTGCAGCATTTCCACGACCGCCTTGTTGACCTGCTTCATCGGCAGCTTCATCTTCCCGGCAAAATCAGGCAGCGGCATCCCGGCTCCGAAATGCATCTCGGCGATCATTATTTTCAATGCATCATCCTCGACAAAGAAGCGCAACCCCGTATCCGTTATATCTGTAGTCTTACAAGCATCATCGAACGACAACCCAGCCTGCAGGGCCTCCCTGATTTTGGCGATTGCCGTTTCATATACAGCGCTCTCCTCAGGCGTATATTCCTTATAGTTGATATCCGACATGGTATCTTTTCCTTTCCGCACACAGCGTCATCCGCTGCACGTGTGCATCTTCTTTTTCGATCAGGCACCCGCTCCCGACGATACTACGGAGAGCGCCCGGTCATGCAAAGTCATGTTTCCCGCAGCAAGAAGGGACACACTCCGCTTCAAATCAAGGGCAACCTCGTCAATCGGTCGCCCCTCAATATCGGTCACAATTCCTCCCGCCTCACGCACGATAAGCACTCCCGCACTGAAGTCTATCGCACGCGAAGGCGCTGCGATGCAAAATACGCTCAATGAACTGTATGCCACATGGCAAAGATCCAGTGCGACCGCACCAAGACAGCGGACACGCCGAGCCGTGTTCAACAGCGGAAGGAGGCGCGGCAGATCGCGATGCGGTACCTGCGCCTCAAATGCAATCGCGCCAACGATTGAGTCTTGCTGCGTCTGCATCCGGACCCCGTTAAAAAAAGCGCCGGCTCCCTTCTCAGCCCAGAATTCATCACCGGTCAAAAGATTAATGACATATCCCAAACGGAGGGCACCGACCGTCTCGCCGTCGGCAACTGCAATCGATGCGCAATAGAGCGGTAAGCCTGATATTGCATTCTTGCTGCCGTCGATGGGATCGACCACGATGTGCTGGCCGCCTCCCCGTATTTCCTTTAATCCGTATTCCTCGGAGACTATGCTCATCGGCTCTCCGAGCCGCTCGAATGCCCCCAAAATAAGGTCTTCGGCCTGCTTATCGACTGCAAAGGTTCTATCGCCGCCGGCACCCTTTTCGAGCGCTATGGCTGTCGCCTGGGTGAGACGGACCGCACCGATTTCCCGAAAGAGGCACTTCCCTATAGAACGAAGATCGCTGACCTGCACTGTTTCATTATACCCGCGGACTGTTCACATTGACAACGTTTTTGGCCGGGGACTATGATAAACAGGCATGAAAACACTGGATTTTTCGGCTCTCGCTCGACAAAATATCCGCTCACTGACCGCATACGAGGCAAAAGAGATCCCCTGCAATGTGAAGCTTGATGCCAATGAAAGCCCATATGCTCCGAATCTCGCAATCGATCCTGCCTTAATCGCCCGCCTGAATCGCTACCCAGACCCCCAGGGCGCTGCGCTGAAAAACGCTCTTGCAAAGGAATTCAGGGTCAACTGCTCAACTCTTCTCCTCGGCAACGGCTCTGACGAAATTATTCTGAATATTATTACCGCATTCGGCGGCCCAGTCCTTTACCCGGTGCCGACTTTTTCGATGTATGGGATTATATCCCAGACTGTCGGGGTGCAGGGCATCGGCATTCCTTTACAGCGCGACTTTTCTCTCGACCGAAAGAAAATGATCGCCGCCATCCGGAAGCTCCAGCCGCAACTTGTATTCCTGAGCTCTCCGAATAATCCGACCGGCAATACCTTTTCACGCACGGACATCGAAGACATTCTTCGTGTCACATCCGGGTTGGTAGTTGTCGATGAAGCCTATCAGCCGTTTTCCTCCCAGAGGAGTTTCGTACCCGACCTCGCAAAATATCGCAATCTCGCGGTCCTGCGGACATTCAGCAAAATAGGTCTGGCAGCGCTGCGCCTCGGGTACCTGATTGCCGACCCGGGGCTTATTGCCGAGGTCAACAAAGTGCGTCTCCCATACAATGTCAATTCGCTATCTCAGGCGCTGGCCCTTGATGCAATGCGCAGGAAGGCCGAAATGAAGGCTTCTGTCAAGAACATCGTTGCCGAAAGAAAGCGGCTGGCAAAGGAGTTGCGTTCAGTGCGGGGGATCACGGCATTTCCGTCTGAGGCCAATTTCATTCTCCTGCAGGTGGCTGATGCCGAAGGAGTTTACAAGAAGCTTATCGATACCGGCGTGCTTGTGCGTTATTTGGGCAGCGCTATTTCCAACACCTTGCGGGTCACAATTGGCACGCCGGAAGAAAACGCCGCCTTTTTCGCTGCGCTGAAGAACATCCTGAAGGAGCGCTCATGAGGAAAGCATCTGTTCAGAGAAAAACGAAAGAAACCGACGTTGCGGTAAAACTCAATCTTGACGGCACCGGGACAAACAGCATCTCGACATCGGTCCCCTTTCTGGATCACATGCTCGACCTCTTTGCTTTCCACGGGTTTCTCGATCTGCAGGTGCGAGCAAAGGGAGACATCGAAATCGACTACCACCACCTGATGGAAGACCTCGGCCTTACGCTGGGGGAGGCGATCAGAAAGGCCGTCGGAGACAAGAAAGGCATCCAGCGTTACGGTGCGTCGTCAGTGCCGATGGATGAAGCTCTGGCGCGGGTCGTTCTCGACCTGAGCGGCCGTCCGTATCTGGTTTACAAAGTCAAGCCGTCGCGCGGGACCGTCCGCGACGTCGAGATATCTCTTTTTGAAGATTTCTTTCGCGCCTTGAGCAATAACGCACAGATGAACATTCATATAGTCGTCGAGTACGGCCGCGACCTGCATCATATCATTGAGGCCGTATTCAAGGCCTTCGGGCGCGCACTCCGGCAGTCCGTGACCATCGATACCCGCAAGCGCCGCATTCCTTCGACAAAGGGAAAGCTCTAAGGATTTCCATGCCTGAAGCGCACCTGAACGTTCTGCTGCTGCGCCATACCCCGAACCCCGAAGAGACAATAGCCCTTGCGGCAAAGCTCTGCTACAGCCCGTCGGACATTGAGGCGCTCAAGGGAAAAATCGAGGCTCGTGATCAAAAGGCATTTGTCGAGCGGCTGATGAAGATGGGGCATCTCAGCCCTATTGAGCATGCCTCTTTCACCTTTGCCGTCGAGGGCATCAGCAGGGCGTGTTCCCACCAGCTTGTGCGCCACCGGCTCGCTTCGTACAGCCAGCAGTCGCAGCGATATGTAAGCGAGGAATCCGGATTTGATTACATCATTCCGCCGACAATCAAGGCCGATGACGCGCTGACCGCCCGCTACAAAAAGCTCATGGAACAGGCGCAGGAAGCATATCGAGACCTGGTGGCCGGCTTGAATATGATGGGCATTACCGGAGAGGCTGCCAATCAAGACGCGCGTTTTGCGCTACCGAATGCAGCCGAAACCAAGATTATCATTACGATGAATGCCCGCGAATTATTGCATTTCTTCCGCCAGCGCTGCTGCATGCGCGCCCAGTGGGAGATTCGCGCAATGGCGGATGAAATGCTCAATCTTGCAAAACAGGCGGCGCCGATTGTGTTTGCAAAGGCCGGTCCGGGATGCTGCGCCGGCCCCTGCCCCGAAGGCGAGTATTCCTGCGGAAAGCCTGCCGATGTGCGAAAAAGATACGGCGTTTCAGTCAGGGATGAAGCAGAGAAATAAGCGCTTTTGGTGAGGGCGTGATCAATTGGCAGTGCTTTCGCCGGTCATGGCGGCCAAGGCCGATTCGAGCCGTTTTGACTCCTCGAGGATAATCTGCACGTATCTCCAACTGTTTGAACGCCGATCCAGCGAATGCGAAAGCCTCTTCGCAAATCCTCCGACAACAAGGAGCGGGTTTCTTATTTCGTGCGCCACAGCCTGGAGCGTACTGCGAACCTCCGGCGCTAACTGCCCCTTCTGCAGCGCATCGAATGAAGGAGGCGTTGTCCTCTGTTGATGCTCCTGCCACAACAGGACTTTTGCAGAGAGCTCGCTCAGTGAGGTGTTGGCCTTCTGCATCAGCCCGACAATGTCCTGGTCCTTATCCATCTGCACACGAAGGCTGTCCGCAATATTCTCAACCTCTTCAAGCGTAGAGACGAGGATATCGCTCAGCACGTCGTGGCTTATCGAATAGACTTTTTCGGCTTTCTCGAACAGGGGTGACCACTCCATAGATTCTTCGCAAATAAGCGCAGCAAACTCGCGCGCCACTTCGCAGACAACCGCAAGGGAAGGAAGATCGGCCGAAGAATCAAGTGAATGAACCCGCTGGCATGATATGATCGCCTCGGGGAACCTCCAGAACCGCAGTGCCGCCTCTCCGACCTCACGATGATTGATGCCGAAATGACGGCGTTCCCACTCCAAAAGCGGCGCGAGCGGATAAAAATAATGCTCTTCGGATACGGAAGCTTCATTCAGAAACAGATCATGAAAAATAAGGAATCCGATTTCGAGCACGAGACCACCGACAAATGCCTCTTCCGACTTACAGGTGGACAGGCTCTTCGCCAGGGTCTGTGCAAGAATGCCCTGATACAGCGACGACCTCCAGAAACGCTCATAATCCATGTTCCCGACCTTTCCCATCGGAAATGTATCCCGCAGGGAAAGAGAGAGGGCCATAATCCTGAGATGGTTGGCACCGATGCGCATGATGGCTTGTTCGACGGTCATAATGGGGGAAGAGGTCTTGAAGAAAACGCTGTTTGCAAGGCGAATAAGGCGTACTGTCAGCGCAGGATCGGTTTCTATGAGGGTCGCCATATCCTCGATCGATGCAGACTCGCTCGCTGCCAGGTCTACGAGCTTCAGGGCAACGAGCGAGAGGGATGGCAACGAGTACCCTGCCTGAATCTTTTCGAGAAGTTTTCTGGCAGGTTCATTCTCCATCATTTTAACCTAGCAGATGCCAAGCAGGCTGTCAATACAGACGCGACGGGATGGAAAATGGGAGATCTGCGCTAAAGATCGGCCTTTGAATGCCTGTCGAAGAACAGGACCTGAAGAAGAAGGAGGGATATTCCGAGCGAAAGCCCGATGTCGGCAACATTGAACGCAGGCCAGTGATATGAGCCGATGAAGAAGTCGAGGAAATCGATGACCGCTCCTGCGTTGGCGATGCGGTCCGTGAGATTCCCGAGTGCCCCTCCGAGCACCAGTGCGAAAGCCAGACGACTACGCGGCTCTTTCAGGATGAGAACCGCAACGGTCATCGATGCAATAAGGGCCACGGCGATAAAGAAATAGACCCCGAAACTCTTGAAAAGGCCGAACGCGGACCCGAGGTTCTCGGCATACACGAGATTGAAGAAAGAGGTAATGGAGATGGTTTCATGGAGCCCTATCCCCGTTCTTACCGCATACTTTGTTATCTGATCGAGCAGATATACGACGAATGAGATCGCGAACGCAGCTGCCGTCGAAAGAGTACACGAAAAGAGAGACGCCGGCATTACCCGCTCACGACCGGATGACACCGTTCGCAGATCTGGGGGTGATCCGCGAAGGTTCCGACCTTTTCACTCCAGTTCCAGCACCGTTCGCACTTTTGTCCCAATGCCTTTGTAACTTCGACGGCGAGTCCCGGAATTTCCGCGCTTACGAAGGCATCAGACGTCATCCCATCGGCGGACGCAAGATCGACAGCGGAAACAATAAAAAGCGCAGGAAGAAACTGGCGATATTCAGCGAAAACGTCGCAGTATTCGGACGGCAGAGACAAAAGTAGACGCGTTTCGAGTCCGCTGCCGACAAACTTCGCCTGCTTCTTGAGCTCCAGCGCCTTGTTTACCTCATCGCGCACCGCAATAAGCCTGGCCCACTTCGCTTCGAGTGCTTCATCGATAAACGCCTCGTCTGCGCGAGGCAGCCCTGCAAGAAAAACGCTTTCAGCAGAGCCCGGCATGGTCTTGGCCAGATAGCCCCACATCTCTTCGGCAGTGAACGACAGGACCGGCGCGACAAGCCGCGTCATATCGACGAGGATTCGGTTCAAAACCCACTGGGCTGCACGGCGCGCAGGGGAATCGATGCGGGCCGTATAGATACGATCCTTGAGGATGTCGAGATAGAAAGAGCTCACCTCGACAACGCAGAAATTGTAAAGCGCATGGAACGCCTCATGAAAATCAAACCGTTCATAAGCAGCCGTCACGCGCCTGATGAGCACGTTGAATTTCGAGAGCATCCAGCGATCAATATCGAGGAGAGCGTTGCTGTAGTCGCCGAAGTCGAAGTCGGCAATATTGCCGTGGAGATATCTCAGGGTGTTGCGGATCTTCCGGTATGCCTCGACAAGCCGGCTGACGATCTCCTTCGAGAGCTTGACATCTTCCTGGTAGTCTTCGGCAGAGACCCAGAGGCGAATAATCTCGGCGCCCTGCTGCTTGATGATCTCCTGCGGAGCCATGACATTGCCGAGAGACTTCGACATCTTCTTGCCCTGCCCATCCACGGTAAATCCGTGCGTAAGCACCGAACGGTAAGGCGCACTGTCGCGCGTGCCGACCGAGGTGAGCAGTGAGCTCTGGAACCACCCGCGATGCTGGTCGCTGCCTTCCAGGTAGAGATCGGCAGGCCAGTGCAGCCGTTCATCCTGCTCGACAACGGCGGCGTGGCTGACACCCGAATCGAACCAGACATCCAGAATGTCGGTCTCTTTCCTGAAAGACTGCCCTCCGCAC
This sequence comes from Dissulfurispiraceae bacterium, assembly GCA_035319145.1. Lineage (GTDB taxonomy): Bacteria > Nitrospirota > Thermodesulfovibrionia > Thermodesulfovibrionales > Dissulfurispiraceae > JAAYUK01. Next base: position 20,024 of record DATHDH010000045.1, read on the forward strand.
CGAGCGCAGACATACGGTTTGCCGAGGAGTTCATTGACGCTCCTCGAGAACCAGACATCCGCTCCTTCCGCCTCCGTCAGGCCGATAATACGCTCGAACAGCTCTACATCGTGGATGAATGTGCCACAGTCTTCGCAGGTAACAAGCGTTATCGGAACCCCCCACGAGCGCTGGCGCGAAATGCACCAGTCCGGACGATTCACCACCATATTATGGATACGCTCCCTACCCCATGCCGGAATCCAGTGTGTCTTTTGGATCTCGCTCAGGCACTTTTCGCGCAAGCCGTTTTTGTCCATGGAGATAAACCACTGGGCCGTCGCCCTGAATATGACCGGTTTTTTGCACCGCCAGCAATGCGGGTACGAGTGGCGGATCTTGTTCGTCCCGAGCAATGCGCGCCTCTCCTGCAGAAGCGCGATGATGCCCTCATTCGCCTTGAATACGAACTGTCCTGCAAACTCCGGAACCTCTTTGGTAAACTTTCCGTGGTCGTCAACCGGGGCGTAAATATCAAGGCCATACCGAAGCCCGGCTTCATAGTCATCCTCACCATGGCCGGGGGCAATGTGAACGATGCCGCTGCCTTCGCCCGTAGTGACGAAATCGCCGAGTACGACACTGGATCGGCGTTCGATGAAAGGGTGGAGAGTCGTCACGCCTTCAAGTTCACTGCCCGCGAACCGACCTATTACGGCACCTTGAAGACCGATACGCTCCTGCAGCAGCGCCAGATTATCTTCCGCTGCGATAAGAACCTGCTCTTTTCCATCAACGGCTACATACGTCAGGTCGGGATGGACCGCCAGCGCCAGATTTGCCGGGAGCGTCCAGGGCGTCGTCGTCCAGATAACGATGCCGACAGGTTTGCCGGACAGTCCGGGCAACAAACGGGCTGCGTCGCTTTCCGCCACGCGAAATACGACAAAAACCGAGGGAGATTCCTTGTCCTGATACTCGACTTCCGCCTCGGCGAGTGCCGTAACACAGGACGGGCACCAGTGAACCGGCTTCTTGCCTTTGTATACCGAATCCCTTCGCACGAAGCGGAAGAATTCGCGGACAATTGCAGCCTCATATTCATATGTCATCGTCAGGTACGGCCGCATCCAGTCCCCGAATACCCCGAGTCTCCGGAAATCGTCCCGCTGAATACCGACAAATCTTTCCGCATACTCCCGACAGAGTTGCCGCTTTTTCAGGATGTCGAAGCCTTCCTTCTTGTCACCGAGGGTCTTGTCGACCTGAAGTTCAATCGGCAGACCGTGGCAGTCCCATCCCGGGATATACGGCGCGTAATAACCCTGCATCGCCTTGAATTTCACGATAATATCTTTCAGAATCTTGTTCAGGGCATGGCCGATGTGGATATTCCCGTTTGCATAGGGGGGGCCGTCGTGCAGGATATACGGGTCTGAGCCCCGGTTTGCATCCTGCAACTTATGATAGATCTGCTGTTCTTCCCAATAACGGAGTATTTCAGGCTCTCTCTGGCCGAGGTTCGCCTTCATCGGAAAATCAGTCCTGGGTAAATGAAGAGTTGTCTTATAATCCATAGGCATAGTCTTCTATCCTACCACTAGGATTTCTCACGCTGCAAGTCGAAGCGCCCCGCCAACACCTGTCAAGGTCCGCATTGAAGGAGGCTCATTCGGGTTCATTTTTGTAGGGTTGACCTATTTCCCAAGGAATGGTATTGTGAAGCACATCATAATTGTTAAGGGGGGTAGCTATGTTGAAAGATTTCAAAGAATTTGTCATGCGGGGAAATGTGCTGGATATGGCGGTCGGTATTGTGATCGGTGCAGCGTTTGGGGTAATTGTCAACTCATTTGTTACCGATATTTTGACCCCTCCGACCGGACTCATGCTCGGCAAGGTCGATTTTTCAAACCTTTTTATGGTCCTGAAAGAAGGGAATATGCCGGCTCCCTATGCAACGCTGGCAGATGCCAAGAAAGCGGGCGCAGTAACTCTGAATATCGGTGTATTTGTGATGGCGGTCATCAATTTTCTCATTCTTGCGTTTTCGGTCTTCATGGTGGTCAAATCAGTCAATGCGATGAAGAAGCAGGAGGCGCCTGCTGCTCCCACAACAAAGGATTGTCCGTTCTGCTTCACCGCAATTCCTATTAAGGCAACGCGCTGCCCGAACTGTACATCGGAGCTGAAAGGCTAACCATGAGAAGTGGAGTAACGTTTCTTATCCTCCTATTCACGCTCATAGTCTGCACGGTTCATGCAGACGCTTCATCTCTGCTTGATACGCTGCTGCAATCGAAGCCGTCCGTTGCGCCCGCCAAGGACAACGGCTCAATCGGAGCGGGGCTAAAAGAGGCGCTTGCGGTAGGAACCGAAAACGCGGTGAAAAAAGTGAGCGCGCCGGACGGTTATTTCGGCAACCAGCTTATTCGAATCCTTATGCCTGAAAAGCTGCGCAAGATCGCCGACACGCTCAGCATGGTCGGATACAAAAAAGAAGTCGACGAGTTTGTCCTGAGCATGAATCGTGCAGCCGAAAAGGCTGCTCCCAAGGCTGCGCCGATTTTCGGCGACGCCATCCGGCAGATGTCGATAGACGACGCCAGAAAAATCCTGGCCGGCGGCAACACCGCAGCAACCGACTTTTTCAAGGAAAAAACGACACCCCAACTGACGACGGAATTCAAGCCGATTATATCCAAAAGCCTAGATGACGCGGGGGCTACGCATGCGTATAAAAATATGATCGGCAAGGCAGACAATGTTCCGTTTCTGAAAAAAGAATCTCTGGACCTTGATGGGTATGTTACCGGCAAAGCCCTCGATGGGCTCTTTACTGTGGTCGGGCAAGAGGAGAAGCTTATTCGGACCGATCCGGCTGCTCGCGTAACTGATCTGTTGCGCTCGACGTTCGGACATTAGGGAGTTTTGTCGGCTTTATACCTGTGAGGTATACTAGCTGACATGGATTACCGCCTTACTGAGCGTGCCAAGGCCGCCGGCTGAGCAGCGAAGATAGGTCCGGCGGACCTGGAAAACATTCTGAGCGGACTTGAGGTTTTTTCGGATCCGGGGCTTCTCGTTGGGCCGGGTGATGACGCGGGTGTGTTTGTCCATAACGGGATTGCACTGATCGAAACCGTCGACGTCATCTCTCCCGTCGTCGATGACCCGTTCACATTCGGCGCTATCAGCGCCACCAATGCCCTGAGTGATGTCTATGCAATGGGGGGGCGGCCCCTCACCGCCCTCGCCATTGCAGGTTACCCGCCCTGCAGTTGCGAGCCGGCAATCCTGCGTGAAATACTTCGCGGAGCATCTCATGCCTTGCAACGGGCAAAAGCCGTGCTGGTCGGAGGACACAGCTTCGACGACGATGAAATCAAATTCGGGCTTGCGGTGACCGGCACGGGAAGTCCGAATCATATTCTTCGAGCAACCGGGGCTCTCCCCGGGCATTTGCTGGTACTCACAAAACCTCTCGGCATCGGCATCATCACCACGGCGCTTAAGGGAGGACGGGCTGACGAGAAAGCTGTTCAGGAGGCGATCCGGTGGATGCTCACCTCCAACGATGTGCCTTCAGCCTGCGCCTTGCAAGGAGCGGCTTCAGCTTGCACCGATGTCACCGGCTTCGGCCTGCTCGGCCATGCATATACCATGGTGCGCAACACGTCCGTCAGCTTCGAAATCAGGGCGCAAGCGGTTCCTGTGCTCGACGCTGCCTGGAAACTCATGGATAAGGGGTTGGTGCCCGAAGGGGCATACAAGAATCGCGCGTATCTGAAAAACCGCCTGCGGTTCTCCGCGGACCTCTCCGAAGAGATGGAACTTATGCTCTGCGATCCGCAGACATCGGGAGGACTTCTGTTGTCATTGCCCGAGGACTCGCTTCGCTTCCTCCACAATGCCGGAGTGTTTCACACAGCAATCGGGAGAGTGCTGGCAGGCAGCGGAGACATTCGGATAATCCGGTAGCGGACAAATGCTGAAGGATCGAGCGGTCGTTACGGTTTGCAGTCGAGCGAAAGATTTTCGTAAGGATACGCCCGCAAATATGAGATAAACTCGTCGACGGCGTGGGTTTGCACCTGGTTCTTCGGCAGGATGAGAGAAAATTTTCGCTGTATCCGCCCCTCTTTGGGAACGAGCATCTTCAAGGTTCCGTTCTTGACTTCCTTGCGAATCGCCCATTTTGATGCTATCGAAATACCCATGCCGCGTTCCACCGCCTCTTTGACGGAACCGATGCTTCCAAGGATAAGCGCAACGGCCATATCGTTCAAGCTGAACCCGTGCTCCGAGAAATAACGCTCCACTATCTCCCGCGTTGCGGACCCCTCTTCACGAAGAACGCAGGGTTCTTTTGCCATCTCTACAATCGAAATAACCTTCTTCTTTGCCCATGGATGAAACGGCGGGGCTATGATGAACAATTCGTCGGTTACCATTGGCTCTATAATAAGCTTGCTGCTCGGTTTCACGTCCCCGAGAATGGCGAAATCGATGACGCCTGCGTTCAGCAACTCGACAATACGTTTTGTATTCCCGATGACGACATGTATCTTGATTTTGGGATGCGTTTTCTTGAAGTCGACGATGACGCTCGGCAGGATATAATTGCCGACCGTCGTACCAGTACCGATTTTGATGCTTCCTTTGATCAGGCCGGTTATCTTCCCGATATCCTTCTCGGCCTTCGCATAGAGCGCAAGAATCTCTTTGGCGTATTTATAGAGGATCTCCCCTGACGGTGTCAGATTGATTGTGCCGCTGGAACGGTCGAAAAGTTTCGTCTCATATACTTCTTCCAGCGCCTGAATCTGGAGACTGACCGCAGGTTGAGTCAGGTGAATGATTTCAGAGGTCTTTGAAAAGCTCTTCGTCTCGGCGACGGTGCAGAAGACCTTCAGTTTGTGATCTTCCATACTCATGGTAGTTTCCAGTCTATCATAAGTTTTATTTATATGTAAATATGATTTTCTTTACGAATGCATTTTTTTTCGGGGAAGGCCAGGAGGGATATTCTTTTGGAGGGAAGCTGCCTTTGCAAGCGCGTCGGCACGCGCGTTCTGTTCTCTGCGAACATGCCGGATGGTGACCGAACCGAACGACCGAATCAACGTTGTCGCCTCATTATAAAGAGCCGCCAGATGCGGGCTCTTCACCCGGTAACGCCCTTCCAGCTGCCGGACGACAAGCTCCGAGTCCGTGCATACGGCAAGCTCGCTGATGCCCCGCCGCCTGGCCTCGGTCATGCCGCGGATCAAGGCCGTGTATTCCGCAACATTATTCGTCGTGGTGCCGATATATTCCGAAATCTCGACTACCGTATCAGCGTAATACAGAACCGCACCGATGCCGGAATCTCCGGGATTCCCGCTCGATGCCCCGTCGCAGAAAAGGCGCGCCGGTTCACCCATCCTGACGGGATGCAATTTCGGCGGATTCGGTGTCGCTCGGGATTGGCGCAGCCGTTCCGGAATCCTCAGCACGGATATAATAGAGAATCCTTCGGCATTGAGGACAGTTCTCGATCGAATCGCCGCTTTTTATCTCGACGAACAGCTGCGGAGGAATATGCAGATTGCAGCCGAGACAGATACCGTCACGAGATTCCACAACGGCATTGCCTCTCACTATTTTCATCAGGGTCATATAGTGCTCATTGATATCCGGCTCCAGATTCTGCACAATCCGTTTTCGTTCACCTTTGTATCGCTTGACAATCGCATTTTTCTCCGCTGTCTCTCTGGAGATGGCCTGACGCTCCTGCTCAATGGCAGTATGTTCCTCATCAATACGCTTCTGCTGTTCGGCCACCCGTGCAACGGCATCAGCCGCAACAACGGCAATCTTTACTGCAGCCTCTTCCAGAGACTTCAGGGCGTTCTCGCTCCGCTCCACCTCGGCAAGGTGCGCTTGATACTCGGTATTCTTTTTGATCTCGCCGGCACGCGCCTTGAGCTTGGCGACGCGATCCTTCGCATCCATTATGTCGCGCTCCCCGGCACGTTTTTGTTCATCCGCCTCGGTTGCCGCCTGCTCAGCCTGACCGCGCACCGCCTCGGCGGATTTCAGCGCAGCTTCATGCGGGGCAAGGCGCATCGGAAGCGTCTCAATCTCACGAAAGACCGCAAGAATAGTAGTATCGATTGTCTGCAGATCTATAAGAAGTCGGAGTTGATCGTACACGGCACCCCTTTCATACTGCCATCTGAAACCGCCCTGCAGCAGGCAAATGGTGGGCCCACCAGGGCTCGAACCTGGGACCAACCGGTTATGAGCCGGTAGCTCTACCAACTGAGCTATGGGCCCGATCTGGGCAATCCCGCACTTCAGGGTTGCAAAACGGCACCAGCCCGCCGCCGGAATTTTAACTATACTTGTCCGTTCTCAATCGAGTCAAGAGCGGTTGAAGAAGTCCTTCAGCCAAACGCTACGCGAAGGATGCTTGAGCTTGCGGATCGCCTTGACCTCGATCTGACGAATACGCTCGCGCGTCACTTCGAATTCCTGTCCCACCTCTTCCAGTGTCTGCGGACCGTCCTCACCGATCCCGAAGCGCCTGCGGATTATGTTCGCTTCCTTGTCGGAGAGGGTGGACAACATCTTTTCGATGCTAGTGCGTAAATCTTTGAGGATCGCCGCATCGAGAGGGGACGGATGCGATTTGTCCTCGAGAAAATCGCGCAGCATCGTATCTTCGTCATCACCGATAGGCATTTCGATGGAAACCGGTTCCTTCGAAATTTTCAGGATATTGCGCACCTTGTCAGCGGTCATCTGGGAGCGCTGTGCAATCTCATTGGTGTCAGGCTCACTGCCGCTTTCCTGCACAAGCTCCTTGGTCGCCCTGTTAACCCGATTCATGTTTTCAATCATATGAACCGGGATGCGGATTGTCCGTGCCTGATCCGCGAGCGCCCTGCTGATCGATTGTCGGATCCACCAGGTTGCGTATGTGCTGAACTTGTAGCCGCGACGGTACTCGAACTTATCGACGGCGCGCATCAGGCCGATGTTCCCTTCCTGAATGAGGTCGCTCAGGCTCAAGCCCTTGCCGATGTAACGCTTGGCAACGCTGATGACGAGCCTCAGGTTTGCCTCGACCAACTGGCCTTTGGCCTGGTTGACAACCATTTCGGCATAACGCAGGCGCTGCAGATATGCAGCAAGCTCCGCAGACGGCATGCCAACCACAGCCTCTATTGCTTCGAGAGGTTCCCGCTTGCGACGGAGCACCGCCGGAGATGCCTTCTCTTTGCGGAGAAGTTCGTATTCAAGATGGGCCGACTGCAGCTGTAAGTTGATCCGCCGGATCTCCTCATAAAAAGCGAAGAGCACCTCATCCTTGAGCTTGAGGGTCAATACCGTATCGACAAGCTCATCGGTAAGGCGCTCAAAAGCATCGTTGCCCTGCACGCTTTTTTTGCCTGCCGTCCCTTTTACCACCCGGCCGGATGCGGAAAGCCGGTTCCTTTTCCGCGCAAGCCGCTCGATCTGCTGGACGGTTTTTACAAATTTTTCCTGCTCGGCGAGCAGATCACGATCCGTCAGCTCCTCGACATCCTGGATAAACTCATCAAGGGGCGTTTCGCCGGTTGCGATGAGTTTGCCGAGACCGGAGAGCTTATCGAGCACAAAGGGGATGGCAACAAGTTCCCGAAGGAAGAGAAGCTTCACCCCCTCGATGCGCTGGGCGATCTCGACCTCTCCCTCCTTTGTCAGAAGCGGAATTGAGCTGATACCCTTGAGATATGCCTTGAGCGGATCGAACTCTTCTTGGTAAGACGGTTCTTTCTCAATCTCCTCTACCGCCTCATCTTCGCCAACCATCTCGATATCATGGAGCATACGCTCTTCCGATAAAGCCCCTTTGCCGGGAAGCCCCCCGTCTTTCTGAAACCCGTCGCCATATGCGTTACCCGATTCCTTCACGAATGCACCTCACTGAATCCGGGGGCGGCGCCCCGTCTTTTGATGATACCCCGCAGTTAACTCTTCTGAAGGCGATTTTTCTCATCAAGGAGTTTCTTCAGCATTGCCGTGTCCTGCGCAGCCTCGGCGATTTGCCTCTTGCGGGCGTTTTCCCCGAGCCGGCGAAAGCAATCCTCCAGACACTTGTCGACATTCTCCTCGTCTACAACGGTTTCTACCAAAAGCCGGGTTATGACACCCCGCTCCTCCGATGAACAGAGCGCGAGCAGATCCTCGTTCGATTCCGCATCACGTCCCTGCGCAGACAAGGCACGAAGTTTTTCAAAAATATCTTTTATAATAGCATCCTCGATGCTCTCCGTCTCAAGTTTTTCGAGCACGCCCGCACGCCGCGACGGGACGGCAAGCGCTATCCCCAGCAGCACCCTTTCTTCCGGATGTTTCGACGCCGAATGCAACGTTTGGGCAGGGGCCTGCCCGGTTTGCGTTTTGTTTCCCACCGCCTTCTGAATGGCCGTCTTCAGCTCCTGACGAAGCGTCGCTTCATGAATCCGGGACTGTTCGGTCAATTCTCGCAATGCCTCGTCGCGCATGAGCCCATCGGGGCAAATCGCCAGCAGTTGGAGCACAGCTCGCGCTCCGTCCAGGGCATTGCGTTTATGCAGCCGCATGAGGAAATCAACAGGAGAGAGCGCAGATCCGACGCACTTTCGAAAAGCCATCTCGCCCTGACGGCGCAACATCGTATCGGGGTCCTCCCCTTCGGGCACAAGGGCTATTTTGACCGTGAAGCCCTCGCGAAATGCGGTTTCCAGAGCCCTGCGCGCTGCGGAAACTCCGGCATTGTCGCCGTCGAACACGAGAACCGCCTTTGCGGAAAACCGTTTCAGCTTCCTGAGATGACCACCTGTCAATGCGGTGCCGAGCGGAGCAATGGCATGCGAAAAACCGAACTGATGACAGACGATCGTGTCCAGATAGCCTTCTGTGATAAGGCAATACCCCCGATCGAGAATGGCTTGTTTTGCGCGATGCAGTCCGTAGACGGTCTCACTTTTGTGAAAGAGCTCGCTTTCGGGGGAGTTGATGTATTTGGCGATGTCCTTGGATGCCT
>DATHDH010000046.1:0-11995 GCA_035319145.1 Dissulfurispiraceae bacterium
GAAGGGACTGCCTGCTCTATCAGGGGGTCACGCTGGGGGGCACCGGAAAGGAACGCGGGAAGAGGCATCCCACGCTCGGCGACAATGTGGTTGTCGGCGCGGGGGCTAAGGTGCTCGGCCCAATGCGCATCGGCAATTATGTTAAAATAGGGGCTAATTCGGTTGTCCTCATCGAAGTCCCCGATCATGCGATCGTCGTCGGCGTTCCCGGCAGAATCGTCAAGAAAAAGGTGATTCAGATTGGTGACGAAGGAATCATTGCGGACCTCGATCACGTCCGTCTTCCCGACCCGGTTGACGAACGCATCAGCGAGGTTTCCGACCGGTTGGCGCGTCTGGAAGGCCGGATCGGGCGCGGGGAAGGCAAGAGCGGCAGGATGAAAGTCTACAATACGATGTCTGGCAGGAAAGAGGATTTCATCCCTCTTGCGACCGGCAGGGTCGGCATGTATGCCTGCGGGGTGACAGTCTACGATTATTGCCATATCGGGCATGCCCGCAGTGCTATTGTGTTTGACGTTATTAGCCGTTATTTCCGCTACAAGGGCTTTCAGACGACGTTTGTGCGCAATTTCACCGACATCGACGACAAGATTATCCGCCGTGCCAATGAAGAGGGTTCAGCGTGGGACGCCGTTGCTGCCCGCTATATCGATGAATACTATCGCGATATGGATGCGCTCGGTATCGCACGTGCGGATATCGAACCGAAGGCGACCGAGCATATCGAAGAGATGATAAACGTTATCGGCATACTGGTTGCCAAGGGGCATGCCTACCCCGTGCAGGAAGGCGAGAATCAGAGTGTCTATTTCGCGGTCGATTCATTTCCGGGATATGGAAAACTCTCGAAGAAGGACCTCGACGATCTCCGCGCAGGGGCCAGAGTCGGGGTCGATGAACGCAAGCGGAGTCCGATGGATTTTGCTCTCTGGAAGGCATCCAAGGAAGGCGAGCCGTGGTGGAAGAGCCCATGGGGCAAAGGGCGTCCCGGCTGGCACATCGAGTGTACTGCCATGTCGATACGTCATCTGGGCGAGACGATAGATATTCACGGCGGGGGGGCGGACCTGATCTTCCCGCACCATGAGAATGAAATCGCCCAGTCAGAGGCGTATACCGGCAAGCCGTTTGCGAAGTATTGGGTCCACAATGGCTTTATCACGATTGATAAAGAGAAGATGTCGAAGTCGCTCGGCAATTTTTTTACGATTCGCGAGATTCTCGGCATTTTCGACGCCGAAGTGATTCGTCTGTTCGTCCTTTCAAGCCACTATCGCAGTCCGATTGAATTCTCCCAGGATCAGTTGCGCGACGCGGAGTGTTCGATTGATCGTTACTACAGTACGGTGTGCAGGATGGATGAAGTAATTGGACATGCCCTGGAGTCCAAGGTGCCGAAAATGCAGCAGGATGCCGCAGCGGCGCTCGAGACCATGCTGGAGCGGTTCCGCCCGCAATTCGAAGAGGCGATGGACGACGATTTCAATACCGCACTGGCTGTCGGGACCGTCTTTGAACTGATTCGCGAGCTAAACCGCTTTCTCGATACCAAACCGTGCGGGTCCGATGCCGCGCAGCTTCTGCGTCGTGCAAAAGAGAGCCTGCGCTCTATTTGCAGTGTGCTGAATCTCTTTGCTCGGACGCCGCAGCGGTGGCATATCGACCTCCTGAAAGCGAAGAAGATTCCGCTTACTGAAGACGCGATCAAGCAGAAGATCCGGGATCGCCGCGTGGCCCGCGATGCTAAGGATTGGGCCGCCGCCGATGTGATCAGGGCGGAACTCGATGCGGCCGGCATTGTGCTGGAGGATAAGAAAGACGGCACGTCCTGGCGTGTCAAGATCGCCTAGGCCTGCCGGCATGCGGGGCACTCCGAAAGACAAGCAGGTTGCGTCAGGACCGACAAAAGACGCGGAGGACTTCATTTACGGGATTAATCCGGTTCGCGAGGCCTTAAAAGCCGGAAGGCCATTGTTTGCCGTTTATGTCATGGAACATGGGCACGCCAATGTCTATGCCCTGATGCGCGATGCCGAAAAACAGGGGGTGACCGTTCGCCGTGCCGCACGCGATTTTTTTGAGACGCGTTTCGGCAAGGGCCATCAGGGGATTGCCGCCCATGTGGCTCGTAAACCGAAGCTGCTGATAGAGGATCTACCGGGTATCATAAGGACGGCCGGAAGAGAGGCCTTGTTCGTTGTGGCGGATTGCATCGAAGATCCGAGAAATTTCGGCGCCATGTTGCGGAGCGCCGAAGTGGCCGGCGCCCATGGCGTGATATTTCAGCAACAGCGGTCAGCGGGGATTTCCCCGGCAGTTGCCAAGTCCTCTGCCGGAGCGCTTGAATACCTGACGCTTATCGAAACGGTCAATATCAAGCATGCCATGCGGGTAGTCAAAGACAGCGGCGTGCTGATCGTCGGAGCTGAGGCCGGAGCGCCGCTTGCTCCTTGGGCTCTTGATCTGAGCGGTCCGGTGGCAATCGTAATGGGCGCGGAAGACGCCGGACTCCGGCGGACCGTTCGTGAAATGTGCGACGCCGTTGTTGCACTTCCGGTGTGCGGGCATGTGAATTCACTGAATGTTTCGGTAGCGACCGGCATTCTTTTATATGAAGTGTTGCGGCAGCGCCGCAATAAGCCATAGTGATTTTGGGGGTCGTGCACGGGTGTGCGGTCTCACGTATAAAACAGGAGAGGTATGAAAATGGTTGATGAGAACAAGAGTGCGGAGCAGGATAATGTGCAGGAGGAGTCTTTTGCCGATCTGCTCGAAAAAAGTATGACTGCGACGGAGAGGCTGGAGCCCGGCAAGAAGATAACGGTTACAGTTATCAGTGTCTCCGGTGAGTATGTGTTTGTCGAGGTGGGCGGCAAGAGTGAAGGCGCTATTGCTATCGATGAGTTCCGCGATGAAACCGGCGCTGTAACGGTGAAGCCGGGTGATAAGGTTACGGCAGTGTTTCTGTCGGTGAGAAACGGGTTGAAGGAGCTGACGACTAAATTAGGCGGCGTTCCGGCTGCGAAGCTGAATGTTGTCCGCGCCGCCTTTGATGCCAAGTTGCCGATTGTCGGCGACGTGAAGCGCGAGGTGAAGGGCGGCTTCGAAGTATCAGTCGGCGGCCTGCGTTGTTTCTGTCCCCTGTCGCAGATAGACCTGAAGGCCGGACGCGAGGGCGGTCTTTTTGTAGGCCAGGCATTTTCGTTCAAGATCTTGGAGCTCTCCGAAGACGGCAGGAACATTGTCCTTTCTCGTCGTGCACTGCTCGAGGAGGAGCGGCAGGCAAAAATCGAGAAGCTCAAGGAAACGCTTACGGTCGGCCAGGATGTTATCGGTACTATCCGATCTGTACAGAATTTCGGCGCTTTCGTCGATCTCGGCGGAGTGGACGGAATGATTCCGGTCAGCGAAATGGGATGGGGCAGGGTCGAAAAGGCGCAGGATGTCTTCGCGATAGGCCAGGAAGTGACGGCCCGCATTATCGCCATAGACTGGGACAAAAAGAGGCTTACCCTCAGCATCAAGGCGATGCAGCCTGATCCATGGGCTGATGCGGCGTCTCGGTATCAGGCGGGCGGCAAGACGAAAGGGATTGTTGTGCGGCTCGCTCAGTTCGGCGCGTTTGTTTCACTCGAACCCGGACTCGACGGACTGATCCATATCTCCAATTTCGGCACGGGCAGGAGGATTAACCACCCGCGCGAGGTGGTCGAAGTCGGCCAGGCCGTCGAGGTCTACATTACCGCAGTCGATCCTGCAGAGCGGAGGATATCGCTTTCCCTTCAGCCCCAGGTGGTGAAAGAGGCGGTTGTCCTTCCGAAGGTCGGCGACGTCGTTGGCGGAACTGTCGCTAAAATCATGCCCTACGGCGTTTTTGTCAAGATGGAGAGCGGACTGACTGGTCTCATCCCGAATGAAGAGATGGGCACGCAATATGGTGCAGATCATACTGCGCTCTTCCCGCAGGGCACCGCTATTCAGACGCTCGTCATCGATGTCGATGCGAAGCAGGCGAAGATCCGGCTCAGCCGAAAAGGGTTGCTCGAAAAGTCTGAACGCGATGAGGTAAAACAGTATCTTGCTTCTCAGAGGAAACTGGAGGATACCGGGGAAGGTACGCTTGGCGCGCTCCTGAAGGCGAAAATGGCTGAAAAGGGACTGAAGATTTAATCACGCAGCGGGAGTTGTAGTGATGCGGGGCTCCGAGCTTCAGCCGGAGCCCCGTTGTATTGTCTGCGGTGAGAAGGACGATTGACTTGAAGCGGTCAGGGCTTGATGCGTCCGGCGGCGAAGTCCATGTTGATGCGAATCATTTCATCTTGTATCTTCCGGTAATTCACTCCGTATTGGGCCTGCAGCGAGGCTGCGATATCGGCATATCGGCCGAACACGCCTCCTATGTCGCGCGCGGTATACTGGTGAATGAACCGATCACAGAGCTCATCGGCAATCTCTACGGCAAGATAGGGGGTGCGCACAAACGCATCATTCACTATGTCGGAAAGTCGCCGTTTTAATTCTGCAGACTCATCGCCCAGCGTTCGCTGCCTGAAGAGATCCCCTACCTCCTCGCTGTCGAGGGCAAGACAGGTCTTGAATTTTTTACAATTAGCACAACAGAAACGAAGCTCGTCCTTGAGCGTTTCGATGAGATATGTTTCGAGAATGCCCTGAAATGTCCCATCATCGCCCGGCGATGTCAGCTCAAGGAGCCGCTGCGTAAACGCGGAGCTCTGCTGCGCAACGGCCTCCGGGACCTCTTCGAGACGTTGCGCGAGTTCGGCCCCGACAATGCTTCCGGCAAGCATCGCAAAATAGCGTGTATCTTCCGGGAAGAGATCGAGCTTCCTCCTGCTGTCACGGCCGTTCAGCTCGAGGAGCACCGCCATTTCGGCAAAATATTCAGTATCGGACATTCTCGTTTCTCCTGTGTCTAGGCTTACTGCCTTTTCCGGGCCGGAACCCGCGCTGATCGGTGTCGTCTTTTTTGCTGCCGGCTCGGTTACGGTCACCCGTGGAAAGTTTGCCGGCATGAAGATACGTCAGCCGCTTTTCTTCGGGATACCGTTCAATCGCATACCGGAGCATGGTTCGCGGCATGGTCCTGCAATGCTTGCGTAAGAATGTTTCAGCCGCCTCCGCGTCGCGCTTACCGATTTCCCGCATCATCCAGCCGACCGCCTTGCGGATCAGGTCTTCAGCATCATCAACAAGCATTTCCGCAATGTGCAAGGAATCCGAGAAATCGTTGTGCTTGATGAAGAAAAAGGTGGCAAGCACTGCTATGCGCCGATCCCAGAGCCGCTGTGAGCCGGCCAGAGTGCGAAGCACTGCGCGGTCTCGATGCATGAGGTGACGGCCTAAGATGTGCGGCGCAGAGAGGTCCACGAGATCCCAATTGTTGACGTATCGTGCATTCCTAAGATAGGAAGAGAATATTTTTTCACGAATCTCTTCATCAGACTTATCGTATTGTGTGACCATAAGCAGGAGGGCCAGCAGCCGAGCCTCATGCAAGGGCGACCTGATCAGTTTGAGGATTTCTCCAAGAGGTGCTGCAGAAAATATACGGATCAGAGATCGAATGTACGGTACCTTTATACCGAGAAAAATATCGCCTTCGCCGTACTGACCCGGGCCGGTTCGGAAGAATCTCTGCAATGCCTGAGCATGAACAGGATTTGCAAGCCCCTGAAGGGCTGCAAGCATTGACTCATGCGTCAGGTCGTTTTCAGTCCGGCGGGTCATACGGTTTTCCCCTTGAACGCGAAACGCTTGAGGGCTGCCAGCACAAAGAGGCATAAATTCGTCAGCACTATTGTCGCACCTGAAGGAATATTCAGGATGAATGAAATCGATATTCCGAGTACGACTGAGCACACCCCGACAGCTACTGATATGAACATGCATGCCCTGAAACTCTTTGCGACCTGCAGTGCCGAGGCGGAAGGGAGAATCAGCAGGGCGGAAATGAGCATGATGCCGACTACTTTCATGGCAAGGACAACCGTCAGGGCGGTCAAAAGAACGAGTAGCGTGGTGACTCTCTTGGTCTTTATGCCGGAGATTCTCGCGGTCTCCTCATCGAACGTCAGTGCAAAGAGGTCTTCGAAGAAAATGATTATAGTCAACAGGACGACGATGCACAGAGCGGCGGAAATAAAGACTTCCGGCGTGCTGATCGCAAGGATATTGCCGAACAGGTAGCTGAAGAGATCAATGTTGAAGCCGCCGGCTGCGCTCGCAATGATGACGCCCCCCGCAATGCCGAGCGACGAGACGATGCCTATTGCCGCATCGCCGTAAATGCGCGTCTTTTCAGTAAGCCTGAAGATCCCGAGCGAAGCACAGAGCACGACAGGGATTGTAATAAGCAGGGTCTGTGTCTGAAAGAGCAGTGCCAGGGCAACGCTTCCGAATGAAACGTGCGCCAGCCCGTCCCCAATCAACGACATCCGCCGTAACACAAGAAAGAGTCCCAGCGCCGAACAGGCGGCAGCAACGAGACAGCCTGCGACTAGCGCGCGCTGCATAAAAGCGAAAGAATATAGTTCAGTCATTTCCATGCTGATGATCCGTATCATGCCTATGACAGATGATATGCTGCGAATAATCGCCGAAGAATTTAGACATTTCGTCCGACCTGCAGAAATCATCGAATCCGCCATAGAAGACGACCTGCTTGTCCAGATAGAGCAGCCTTTTGGCGTACCTTCCTATCGTTCCGATGTCATGAGTAACGAGAATGATGGTCGTGCCCTGCTCACGGTTCAGTGACTGGAGCAGCGCGTAAAAGCGCTCGCGCGTGTCGGGGTCGAGCGCCGCGGTCGGTTCGTCAAGGATGAGCAAGGACGGGTTGTTGACAACGGCGCGCGCTATGAAGACGCGCTGTTGCTGGCCTCCCGAGAGTTCACCGATCATTTTTTTGCCCAGGTCTTCAATGCCCAGCAGGCTCAGGGCGCGGAATACCGCGGCGCCGCGGTTCTGAGCGGCAGAGCCCTTCCGACAAACCGTCCCGAGGCGGACGATTTCTTCGACATTGGCCGGAAAGAACGGATTGATGTGATTAATTTGTTGGGGGAGATAACCGATTTTGTCCCAATCGGCGAAGCGCTCCAGGGGGATCCCCAATATCCTGACCGTATCGGGCGGAACAGAGACAAGCCCGAGAATCGCTCTGATAAACGTGCTTTTCCCCGACCCGTTCGGGCCGACAAGCCCGACATAATCGCCTTGAGCGATATCGAGCCGGATATCCGAAAGGACCGGTGTTCCGGTATACGCGAAAGAAAGGTGCGAAACGGAAAGGGCTGTCTCAGACACTGCTGGCTGTCCCGCAGCTGAGTATCAGGCCATCAGGAACAGGTTGAGCCGTCGCTGATGATGTTCCATCATGTTGATGAAGCTGATGCCCATCTTCATCTTCAACTGCCCAGTCTCCATGACGGCCTGAACTTCTCCCTGAATTGAAAAAGGTTCTTTTTGTCCGGGAAATGAAAAGAAAATGACGAGTATGTTTCCTTTCTTTTCAAGGCGTTCTGAGTATTTGAGCGCGCTGAACTCAATGCTGCAGCCGGTACGCGATAAGTCATTAATCCAGCCGTTCTTGACGCGCGGATCGAGCATGCTCTCGACTTCAAGGACATCCGTATAGGAACAGGGTATCGACACACTTTTGCGGTATTGCTGGCGAACGTTGAGTTTCACCTTGCACGCTTCTTTGCACTTCGGGCACATGACAATAAAATCATCCAAAGGCGGCTCTTTGTGCACGGCTTCATGGTCATGTCCACAGCTGGGGCAGGGAATTTTCATAAGGATGGCAGCATAGAGAGTTACCGTTTTCATTGTCTCCTCAAATGCATCACTGCGAATTGTTTAGGTCTTTATTATACCAAAAAGGGGATGTTTTGCTGCGGCAGTGTGCATCGCTTACCCTTATCTCCAATGCCTTGTGCATATTGTATATAATATATATAAAATAGGTGTATCGATACTGTATTTCTTGCATTTTTGTCGATCCTGCGCTAGAATCAAAATGTTCTTTTTTATTATCTTTCAGGAGGAATTTGTGATGAAGAAGGCTTCGGCACAATCGAAGAAAGCTGTACAACAAAAGAAGCCCCAGGCTGCCAAGAAGAAACCTGCGGTATCCGTGAAGACGAAGAAATGGGTCTATTTCTTCGGCAACGGCAAGGCCGAGGGCAGGGGAGACATGAAGGATCTGCTGGGCGGCAAGGGTTCCGGTCTTGCGGAGATGACGAATCTCGGTATCCCGGTTCCTGCAGGTTTTACGATTACTACAGAGGCCTGCAATGAATTTTTCCTGAGCGGCAAGAAATATCCTCCGAAGATGTGGGAACAGGTTCTCGACAATCTGAAGCGGACCGAGAAGGCGATGGGGATGCAGTTCGGCGACCCGGTCAATCCGCTGCTTGTTTCAGTGCGATCGGGTGCGAAATTCTCGATGCCGGGCATGATGGATACGGTGTTGAATCTCGGCCTGAATCCCGCTACGCTTCAGGGCATCATCAAGCGGACCGGCAATGAGCGCTTCGGCTTCGATGCCTATCGCCGCTTCATCACCATGTTCGGAACAATTGTTATGGGCATCGATCGCATGAAATTCGAATACGCTATCGACACCATGAAGAAAGCCAAGGGCGTGAAGCTCGATACAGAATTGGGGGCTGACGATCTGAAGAAACTGGTCGAAGAGTTCAAGGGCATTTACCGGCAGGAGACCTCGTCGGAATTTCCAGTGGAACCGGTAAAACAGCTTGAGCTGGCCATCAACGCCGTGTTCGGCTCATGGTTCGGAGACCGGGCAGTGAAATATCGCAAGCTCAACGGTATTGCCGACGATCTCGGCACTGCCTGCAATATCCAGTCGATGGTCTTCGGAAATATCGGTGAAACATCCGGCACGGGCGTCGGGTTTACCCGCGACCCTTCCACCGGAGAGCGTAAATTCTTCGCCGAGTGCCTGATTAATGCCCAGGGCGAAGACGTCGTGGCCGGCATCCGGACCCCGATGCACATCGAGGAGCTCGCGAAAAAGATGCCGAAGGCATACGCGGACCTGAAGAGCGTCTATCAGAGGCTCGAGAAGCACTACCGCGATATGCTCGACATAGAGTTTACCGTGCAGGAAGGCAAGCTGTATATGCTTCAGACGCGAGTCGGCAAGAGAACGGCGGCAGCGGCAATGAAGATTGCCGTGGACATGGTCAAGGAAAAACTGATTGACCGCAAGACAGCGGTTCAGCGTATCGATCCCGCCCAGCTGGACCAGCTTCTCCATCCGACCCTTGATCCTTCGGCCAAGCTGAAGCCAGTCGCGAAGGGACTCCCGGCATCGCCGGGCGCGGCGGTCGGCAAAGTCGTATTTACTGCTGAGGAAGCAGAGCACGCAGCAGCCCAGCATGAGAAGGTCATTCTCGTCAGGACCGAGACATCGCCCGAAGATATCGGTGGCATGTATGCCGCTCAGGGCATTCTGACCGCTCGGGGCGGCATGACATCCCATGCGGCTGTCGTCGGCCGTGGAATGGGGAAGTGCTGTGTCGTCGGCTGCGGAGCCATCGATATTCATGAAAAAGAAAAGTATTTCACCATCAATGGATCGATTACCATTCGCGAAGGAGACTCGGTAACACTCAACGGAAGCACCGGCGAGGTTATGCTCGGCGAGGCTCCACTTGTCAATCCTACGCTGAAAGGCGATTTCCAGACGATTATGAAGTGGGTCGATGAATTCCGCACGCTAAAGGTCCGCGCCAACGCCGACACTCCGCACGACGCGCGAGTCGCCAGGGATTTCGGCGCCCAGGGAATCGGTCTCTGTCGCACAGAGCATATGTTCTTCGAGGCGGATCGCATCAAGGCTGTACGCGAAATGATCCTTTCCGATACCCGTACCGAGCGCGAACGGGCGCTGGCCAAGATTCTTCCGATGCAGAAGAACGATTTCATCGGCATCTTCAAGGAGATGGCCGGACTGCCTGTGACCATCCGCCTGCTTGATCCGCCGCTGCACGAGTTCTTGCCCCATACTGATGCGGAGATTCAGGAGTTGGCCCAGGAAATGGGGGTATCGGCTGATCGGCTTCGCGCCAAGAACAAGGCCCTTCATGAATTCAACCCGATGCTCGGCCATCGCGGTTGCCGTCTTGGCCTCACCTATCCGGAGATTTATGAGATGCAGGTCCGCGCGATTATGGAAGCGGCATGCGAACTTGCAGCGCAGAAGGTGAAGGTGATTCCCGAGATCATGATTCCGCTTGTCGGGCATGTCAATGAGCTGAAGGGGATGCGGGAGCTTACGGTCAGGGTTGCAGATGAGGTGAAGGCACGAGTCAAATCGAAGCTTGCCTATACGGTCGGAACGATGATTGAGCTGCCGCGCGCTTGCATTACATCCGATCAGATCGCGGCGCATGCTGATTTCTACTCGTTCGGCACCAATGACCTCACCCAGACGACCTATGGCCTTTCACGCGACGACGCGGGGCGGTTCCTTCCGTTTTATATCGATTCGAAGATCCTCGCCGAAGATCCGTTCATGCAACTCGATCAGACCGGTGTCGGTCTATTGATGCAGATGGCTGCCGACAAGGGCCGGAAGGTCAAGAAAGACCTGAAGCTCGGTATCTGCGGTGAACACGGCGGTGACCCGTCATCGGTCGAATTTTGCCACAGGTTGGGACTCAATTATGTCAGCTGTTCGCCGTATCGTCTGCCGATTGCCCGTCTTGCTGCGGCGCAGGCGGCCCTCAAGAAGATCGGTAAAGACCTCTCGAAGTCAACTGTTTAATCGAACAGTATAGTATTCAAGGCGGCAGGCGAACCATCGCCTGCCGCCTTTTTACTTGCCTGAGGAAGCTATTGATGACAGGCGCGGGAAATGTAGGCCGACTTAATGTTTCAGAACTTCATCCGAACCGAGTACGTAAGGGTGGCCTCCTTGTCTTTCGGGACCGGGACGATGAATTCGACACCGTGCGAAGTTGTCTTGCGAAACTCATGGGAGTTGTTCAGCATACTCCAGTCGCCGGGAATCGGTTCTATCACCTTGACGGTGACATCTTCTTTTTTGTGATTGCGAATAGACACCTCATATGATGACTCGTAGATATTCTTGGCCGACTTCTTCCAATCGGTCTGTTTTCTTGTTGCAACAACGTCAAAGGCGTCGCCAAGCTTGATGCGGATCTTTTCATCCTTGGGGGTGTGTTCTATTTTGTCCTCGCCGACAAACTGCAGGCTCCCCTCCTTGTCCTGCTTGTATGCCCTGACAATACCTTTCGGCAGGGGCATCCCGAGGTTTTGTTCTTTCTTGTTGGAAATCTCGATAAAGACGCCGATCTTCTTCTGAACCGGGTCGGTCGATTGATTCCAGTAGTATGATGCATCGCCTCTCAGCACAAGTTCCTTGGCGACTGGAATGTCATTGGCCTCGACAAAACTGATCTGTTTGATCTGGTTATCCTTGATAGTAGATGGTCGCTGAAGCGTATAGATGTGATATTCGAAAAACTCCTCTTCCTTGAACTGAGGCGCCGGAGCTGCCGCCATTGCGAGTCTGACATCCCTGCGTTCATACGCGGGCTCGTCCTTGACCCGGTTGATATCACCGGCTACAAGCTTGACCCTTGCATTTTGATACATCCCTCCGCTTTTATTGTCGATGGTGACCCATCCGCCGAGTGATGCCCGGTCATCCCGATCATTAAGCGTGACGACATAATCGGCCCGCCAAGTGATACCGCCCGTGAGGTATGAGGCTTCTATTTTCTGATGCGCGGGCGCGGAATTGTTCAAAAGCCATACAAGCGTCGGTTTTGCGATCAGGTTTTCAGGAACGCCCGGGAAAAGAATGCGGCCGGGGTGGCCGAATGTAACGTCATTGCCGACCTGAAAAATCGGACCGCCGTTGTTAGACAACACCTTGGCTGTCACAACCTCTTCTTTATCGGTATACTGGTTTTTC
>DATHDH010000047.1:0-13776 GCA_035319145.1 Dissulfurispiraceae bacterium
GGTATTTTATACTCGCCAAACTGAGCCGATCCCTTGGAACCTGTAATGGTTGCAATGCTGTTAGTAGATGAAATGCCCGCAGGGGTATTGCCCCATACGATGGTATCACTATCAGATGCACCGGCTTCCAAAAGGATGCGGCCGAGGGTGTTCGGGGTTACCTGTGCGGTTACACCAAGACGAACGCGGCTGTCATACATGGAATTGTCGCCAATCGACTGAGTGTCTTTGTTAAAGTCCTGGGTGTTGCCCAGGATGCGGCCACGGAAACGGAGATCGCCGTCAATGGTGATCTGGGTTGAACCCTTTGCTACGACTGACTGGGTATCGAGCGGGATCTCAGCATGGATTGCGAACGCGCTTGCCGCAAAGCCGAGAACCAGGACGAGGCTGAGAAGAATCGATGTATACTTTTTCACTTCCTAACCCTCCGGTTAGTTCAGTTTGACCCGCCGACGGCGGGTTGTAAAGCCAGCTGCTGCCTGCGCATCGCAAAGCGACCGCAAGCCGATTAAGAAGTCTTCATTTTCCTCCTTTCTTCAGAATTGCGGATAGTCTAAACATCCGCCGATTTGCCTGTCAATATAATAATTGATAGGCAAATCGGCTAATAATAAAGCAAAGAATATGCCCTAACGTAATATCAATTAGTTACCGGCACCAGTAATGATATGATTGTGGCTATTTTGCCCTATATGTGGCGCATTGAACACAAACCAATGGGGGCATAAGCCAGAAGGAAGAAGACCTGAAGCGCGGAAGCAAAACATAAAGAGGAAAAGAACAAAACGACCAGCCGCGCCGATAGGAATTATTTAATCGATCGATAGAAACTCCAAAGCAGGCGACCGACTTCATCGATAAGAGATTGGATTGCGCTACTGTTTCCATCGAAGAGTCCAAGCCGCCCCGCAAAACTCACGAGGTATTCTGTCTCGGCGAGGGAACCAAGGGCGATATTGATGAACTGAGCAAGTTCCTTCTTGCTCCTTCTTGCATAACCTTCAACGATGTTTGTCGGGATAGAGAGCGCCGCACGACAAAACTGTGATGTCAGTCCGAACTGCTCGCTTTTGGGGAAATGCTCTGTTTTTTTTGAAGATCATCAGAGCCAATTCATCGGCTTTTTGAAAAACAATCAAATCATGTCATGGTGTTTTGCCATCCCCTCGCCTTCCCGCCTTCCTCACTGCAGCCTTCAGCCGATTTTATGGTCTTCCTACTGAATAATAGATAAAGCCTGCGGATCTGACGCGGCTGGGATCATAAATATTTCTGAAATCAAAGAAAAACGGTTGTTTTAGGGCCTCTTTGATGCGCCGCAAATCGAGATTCCGGAACTGGTTCCATTCAGTAACGATTGCTAGGGCATCGGCCCCTGAACATGCTTCATAAGCATCACTGCAAAAAACAACACTCTCAAGCTCGCGTGAAGCATTTTCCGTTGCGATCGGGTCATAGGCTTTGATAGTGCAGCCGGCTGATCGCAAGATCCGAATTATCGTCAGCGCCGGGGCTTCTCTGATGTCGTCGGTGTTCGGCTTGAATGAAAGACCGAGAATGGCTATGGTCTTGCCCTTGAGATTCGTACCTAGTGCTGCAAATATCGCTTCAGACATGCGGGCAATCTGCCGCTCGTTGGAGGCAATTGCAGCGCCGACGATCTTCAGGTCAATACCGTTGTCCTCGCCTATTTTCAGTAACGCTTTCGTATCTTTCGGGAAGCATGACCCTCCGAAGCCGGCGCCGGCATGCAGGAATTTCGAGCCGATGCGCCCGTCAAGTCCCATCCCTTTCGCCACGACGTTGATGTCAGCTCCGACCTTTTCGCAGAGGGCCGAAAGTTCGTTGATGAATGAGATTTTTACGGCAAGGAATGAGTTCGCAGCATACTTGATAAGTTCCGCTGTTTCAACTGAAGTGATCACGAACGGCGTTTCAAGGAGATAAAGCGGGCGATACAGGTCTTTCATGATGGCGATGGCTTGCTGGCCCTGCGCCCCGATGACAACCCGGTTTGGCCGCATAAAGTCTTCAATTGCCGCCCCTTCGCGCAGGAATTCCGGATTTGAGACAACATCAAAATCGACTGCCTCGGTCAGGTGTTCGGAGATGATTGCCCTGACCCGCTCGCCGGTGCCGACCGGGACCGTGCTCTTTGTCACGATGACCTTATATCCCTTGATGCACCGGGCTACTTCTCCGGCAACGTCTTCGACATGGCTGAGATCCGCCGAGCCGTCGGCGCGCGGAGGCGTGCCGACGGCAATGAAGATGACAAGTGCATCGGCAACGGCGCTCGTCAGATCGGTTGTGAACGACAGTCGCCCCTGTTTTACATTTCTTTCGACAAGTTGCTCGAGCCCCGGCTCGTAAAACGGAATGACCCCGTTGTTGAGGCTAGCAACTTTCCGGGCGTCCTTGTCGACACAGGTGACCGTGACCCCGAACTCCGAAAAACATGCCCCTGTCACAAGGCCGACATATCCGGTTCCGACAACGGCAATATGCATGGTGCCTCCAAATAACGTGCGGAAGTTCGAAGGGAGAAAGTCTGGAGGCGCAAGGGCAGTCATGACCTCTTTGTGTTTCTGCCGGGCTTCAATACTTCCTGCCTTCCGAGCCAATATTCGATACTATACCAAAGATATGCAGAATTCCCTTTATTCGGCGAAATCGCCTTG
This sequence comes from Dissulfurispiraceae bacterium, assembly GCA_035319145.1. Taxonomy (GTDB): domain Bacteria; phylum Nitrospirota; class Thermodesulfovibrionia; order Thermodesulfovibrionales; family Dissulfurispiraceae; genus JAAYUK01. Next base: position 2,685 of record DATHDH010000047.1, read on the forward strand.
CGTATAATAATCTCACATCATGGCGCACAGCGACAAGAAACTGAAATATGATCTCGCAATTGCCCGTTACAGCAAGGCGATTCGCGAGCATCCTGACGATTACCGCGCCTACAACAACCGCGGAATCGCCTATCAAAAAACAGGTCAATACGACCTCGCGATCAGAAATTATTCAAAATCCATCGAAATACGTCCCGACTTTTTTCTCGCCTATATCAACCGCGGCAACGCATATCAGGAAATCGGCGATCTGGATGCGGCGCTTGTCGATTACGACAGGGCCATTGAGGTAAATCCCGGCAATGATATGGCCTTCAACAACCGGGGGTTTCATTTTATTCTGATGGGGCGTCTTAATGAGGCGCTTCACGACCTCCGGAAATCGCTTGAACTCAACCCCGACAACGTTTATGCGCTCAACAGCATGTGCGAATTATATGCTGCCGGGAATCAGGCGGATGAAGCCCTTCGCTGGCTGAAGGAAGCGCTGCGAAAGGGCTATACAAATTGGTACTACATCAAGACTTCAAAAACATACAACAACATTCGTTCCCATACGGAGTTTCAGAAACTTATTGCCGGGAAATAAAATGGTACGGACGAGCGGAAGCACGAAGTCCGCTAGAAAGAACTATTGTCGCTGTTTTGCTTCAATGGAAAGCGCTCAGGCGATTCAATAATTTCGTCGGTAAGGTCTATGTCGAGATCAGGCCAGTAATAGTGGCCGGCGCGTTGTTCCTCGATATGCAGGATCTTATAAACCGGCGCGTCCTTGAACCATGGAAAGTCTTCGTATGGCAGAAATAATTCTTTGCCGCCGGCCAGAATCCAGATGCCGTTTGCCGAGATATGGGTTACTTCAGCTTTTGAAGTATCGTTGCCAAGCGTTGTTGATTTCGACATAGTGCGCCTCAATAAGGGTTTCGATCTCTTTTAACTGCAATCTTGTTAGCCTGAAATTCTTTGCCAGTTCAATTTCAGGCTCTATCCAGTACTTCGCTTCTCCGTCTTGACAGGCTATGTGAACATGCACCCTTTCTTCTTCGCGTGAAAAGAAGAAAAAACGGTATCCTTTCTCTCGAAAAATCGTCGGACTCATATTCCACCAAAATTATACAGCAATGAAGGTTCTTTCACACAGCATGGTTCTGCCCCGTTCCGCGCCTCTTTTTCCGCCCGGCCATGGCGGATCAACAGACCCTTCAGAGGCTGCTTGCGACAATGCGTTGCGTATCCGCAGAGGCAAGGTGGCAGGCAGCCCGGATATCAGCAGGGGCAAGCTTTACGTCAACCTGCTTTTTTGCCCTGCGACACAGTTTCCTCAAGACATCAAGCCGTTTTGCATAATAGAGCCAAGGGAAAATATCGTCATACTCAGCGTCGCGAAAAGCCAGCATTTCAGCCGACGATATTCCCGCGTCATTCAGAAGCAGCATGATATCGCCCCATGCAACGTCCTGCCGGCCGACACAGATGTGCAGGAGCCTTCTCCATTCAACTGTGATATGAAGCTTGAGAATGGTTGCTCCGGGAGTCTTGCATGATTGGATAAAATCGTGCAATTCGGCATGTAATGCGTTCGGACCGCGACTGACGTGATACGCAGTCTCGGGCAGGCGATACAGCTCCCGGTGAGCGCGGAAAGATGCTGCACCATCACAGAGCACCACTTCAAGATGGTCATCGGCAAGGCGGAATAGCTCGGCAGACGGCATGGTTGCCTATTTTAGCACACGGCTTCCGGCAGCACTATGCCGGCAGAATGTCCTGAAACACAGCCTGCACCTCATCGAGCAGCAATCCGTGAATGAATGGATTCCCGGCGACAATATTGCCTGTTGCAAGATATCTATTGCCGCCGCCGAAATCCGTTATCACCCCACCGGCCTCTTCGATCAAGAGGCTACCTGCTGCGGCATCCCAGGCATTGAGTCCGAGTTCGAAAAATCCGTCGCATCTTCCGCCGGCGACATATGCGAGATCAAGCGCCGCTGCGCCAGCACGCCGCAGGTCGCTGACACGGACGAACACCCTGCGAAATGCTGCCAGGTAGCGATCCACCAACTCCCTTCGCTTGAAGGGGAACCCTGTTGCTATCAGCGCACGCTCCGCCGTCATAGCGGAAGAGATGTGCAGGGCCTTGCCGTTTATGTGTGCCCCCTGTCCGCGCAGCGCGGTAAAACATTCCTGCCTGACTGGATCAAGCACGACGCCGGCAATCACCGTGCCCTGATACTGGAGTGCAATAGAAACGGCGAATACCGGTAATCCGTGGATATAGTTCGTCGTGCCGTCGAGCGGATCGATGATCCAGAGAAAACCGCCCTCATCCTGCTCATGAACGGTTTCCTCGGCCAGAATCCGGTGCTCGGGGAAATGCCGTCTGAGGATGCCGACGATCACCTGTTCGGACTCGCGGTCGACAGTCGTAACAAAGTCGGCAAGCTGTTTCTGAGCGATGTCTGCTTGTCTGAGTTTCCCGAGATGCTCGAGAATAATGCCGCTTGCACTCAGCGCCGCTTCCCGGGCAATGTGCAGAAACTCGGGGCCATTCTTCGCCACGGCATTTTCCATTTAGATCATCTCCCTGTAGGCATCTTATGAAGCACCGCCATGGACTCAATGTGATATGTCTGGGGAAAGAAATCGATCATTCGAACCGAGACGATCTGATAGCCGGCCGCCAGTTTTTTCAGGTCGCGCGCCAGCGTTGTCGGATCGCACGAAATGTAGACGATGCTTTCCGGAGAGAGGCCAAGGATTTTCTCCATCACCGTCCTTGTCAGCCCGGGCCTCGGCGGATCCAGCACAAGAGTGTCGAAGCGTCCATCGGGCAGATAATTTTCGGCTGAACTCATCACAAAGTGCATGCGTTCAAGCCTGTTCAGTTCAATATTGCGTATGCCATCGGCAACAGCAGATGCATGCTCCTCGACAGCAACGACATCGGCAGCATCCGCAGCGAGCGGCAGCGAAAAGTTTCCTGCCCCGGCATATAAATCGAGAATTCTCATCCCGCTGCGTGGCTGCACGGCATCTCTCACCGCATCGACTACCCGCTGGTTAAGTCTCCAATGCCCCTGGAAAAAAGATCCGGGCGAAATCTCATAGGCAAGTTCGCCTAACGGGAGCATAATCCGCTCCGCACCGTTTTGCGCAATTACGTTCTGTCCCTGAAGGGCTCTGAATCCCGATATCCCGCTATCTGCGCAAAGCCTTTGCAGCAAATCCCCGCTGCAGGCATTTCCCGGACGGCAGAAAAATAGTGCAAGGGCCTCGTGATCATCACTGATGACGTGTATGCCGGAAAGCAGGTTGAATAGTTCTTGAGGCGCAGCGGCGAGCTGACGCCGTAGCGCTGCAAGAAATGCATTGATGCAAGAACATGCTACGGGACAGGAATCGACATCGACCACGCTTCGCGCACCGGCTCTATAGAATCCCAAGGCGTTGTCGCCGATCTTGAACTGTACGCGCCGACGATAGTGCCAAGGGTTCGAGTCAATCATCGACGGAGCCAACTCGATCTCCATGCCGCCGATTCGGCGCAAGGTGTCGCGAAGGACTTCCTCTTTTAACGAGACTTGCAGAGCATAACGAATGTGTTGGGAATGGCAGCCCCCGCAGATTTTATACATGGGGCAGTCGGGCGGAACGCGATCCGCAGACGCTTCCAGAATATCAACGACGCGAGCCCGAAGGTAATCTCGTCGTTCCTCAATAATCCGTGCGCGTATGAATTCTCCGGGCAGGGCACCTTCAAGGAACACTATCTGGTTCTCATATCGGGCGATTACTACGCCCCCGTAAACGGGTTTCTCTGCGCGCACGGTAATGAGGCGGGACGAATCCTCTCTGCCTCGCTTCCCGATTGCTGAGCCCATTGAGTCTTTCTTCCTGAATGCGGCCTTGTGACTTCCCGTTTCCCCTCGTGTGCCTCTTCGCACTACTGCTCAGGCTTTCTTGTCAAGAATCTGCTTGATCGTCGCCTTCAGCGGGCTGAGGTCCGACGATTTCACGACATACGCATCCGACACCCAGACAGAAAAATCATCCCGATAATCGTAAGCGGTCAACATGATGATAGGGATATCGGGCCGCTTCTGCTTGATTTGGCGGAGCACCTGAATCCCGTCCATTTCCGGCATCATGATATCAAGTGTTATGAGGTCCGGATTTTCCTGTTCGTAAATGCTGATTGCCTCGGCGCCGGAGTTCGCGGTTACGACCGTGTACCCTTCGTCCTCAAGTTCTGCCTTGTACAGCTTCAGAATGTTCTTCTCGTCGTCGACTATAAGTATTTTCATGCCTCCCCCTCCTTGATCGGCAAATGAACAACGAAATGAGCTCCCCGGCCAGGGGAGCTCTGAACGGAAATGGTTCCCTCATGTTCCTCGATAATGCGTTTCGTTATGGACAGGCCCAGCCCCGTTCCGACCGGCCGTGTCGTAAAAAACGGATCGAAGATACGCCCGATGTCTTCGGGGCGGATCCCGGTGCCGAAGTCTTCGACCTCGACAACCGCATCATAATGCTCCGCCGAATCGGCGCCGACGGCGGCCGCAAGCGCCGGAGTCCGATAAACGCGTACGACAATCTCGCCGCCGTCGCTGGATTGATTGGCATTGGCCAGCAGGTTCAAAAGTGCCTCCTTGAGACGATCGTAGTTGGCGAGGAGCCGAATCTCGCCATGCATATCAAGACGGATCTTGTTGCGCCGTTCCAGTACCTGCGGCTCCATGAAGAAGAGCGCATCATGCACAAGATCGGAAAGCATCACCGGTTTCTTCTCGATGTGCGCCGTGCGGACAAACCCGAGAATGCCGTTCAGGATCGCTTCGAGCCGCTGAACCTCATCGACAATAATGCGGGCCTGTTCTTTCTGGCCTCCTTCGAGCCGCTTCTGGAGACGTCCCGCAAAACCGCCTATGGAAAGCAGCGGATTCCGGATTTCATGCGCCACTTTAGCCGCCATTTCGCCAAGTGCCGCCATTCGCTCCACCGACACCATCTTTTCGCGCAGCTGTTTCAGTTCGGAGATGTCGCGCGCAATATGCACGGTGCCGAGCAGCTCGCCGGCCTTCTCGAATATTGGGGAGCTTGATATCAGATATGTGCCGCCGAGGTGCGGATCCTCTATCTCTCCGACAAGGGCAGCCTTCGTCTCGACCGTCTTCATATGCGGACAGTGCTGCCACGGCATATTGAGCCCATGAAAGATCCAGAAACAGCGTTGCCCGATAATAGAAGACTCGGGGAGGCCGATCTTGTCCACAACCGCCTTGTTCACTTTTCGGATGGTGAAATCGCGGTCGACGAAGAAGACAAGATCGGAAATCGACTCGAATATATTTTCGAGCTCCTGCTCTGCCCGCATGACCTGTTCAAAGAGCCGCGCATTCTCGATCGCCGAGGCAATCTGGTCGGTAAACCCCTGCAGAAACTCCATGTCATGTTCGGTTATCTGTTTCTGTGAATAAAGGTTATCCACCCAGAGCACGCCTATCACCTTGTCCCGCGCAATGAGCGGAACCGCGGCATATGCCATTGTGCCGAGCTGCTGGATGAGGACAGTATCCGATTGCGGATCGCCACGGGCATCCCAGACGTTGAACGCCCGCTTTTCTTTCACGGCCCTGGTAAGGATCGTGTCCGAATCAATCGCAATCTCGACACCGCAGCAGAGACGATCCATAAAGGAATCTTTCCGGAGCGGGCCAGCCTGGACATCATCGAGAATTGCCTCCAAAGACCTCTGTTCGTGGGAAAGCTTCGACCAAATCTCCCACGCCTCCTCATGGCTTGCAGGCCCGACTCCCATCGCCCCTTTGATGACACCGGCATTTTCATCAACGAGAAACAGCATCGCCCGGTTGAATCCAAGGCCGTCGCTCACCGTCACGACGGTCAGAACCATACGGAGAACGCGATCGAGTTCCAGGGTTCCGCGCATGGCCGAACTGATGAAGAACAGCCGCTGCATCTGGATGTTTTTCCGTACCAGCTCCTTCTCGACGCGTTTTTTCTCGGTGATGTCACGGGCAATCCTGCTGACGCCTATTATTATCCCTGCTGAATTCTTGATCGGCGAAAGCGTGATGCTCACATCTATCATCTTGCCCTGTTTGGTGAGACGTGCCGTATCGACCTCCCGGATTGTCTCCCCCCGCCGTACCTGCTCACTGTATCCCCGCTCGGCTTCGACAAGAAAATGAGGGATGATCGGCAGCGGGGCGCCGACGACCTCGTCTGCACCGTATCCGAAGATGTTCTCCGCCCCGGTATTCCATGAAGTAACGATCTCATTCAGATCGGTCGTAACGATGGCGTCTGCAGTATTGTCGATGAGACCCTGGAGGTAATCCTTCAGTTCCTCGACTTTGTCGTAAGTGATTGCGCGATCTATGACGAGCGCCGCTGTCGATGCAAATCCCTCGACCAGCAATCTGTCGTCCTCGGTAAAAGGAATGACGGTGCCCTCATCGGATAATCGGTTGTAGAGGCTGAACGTACCGATAATGCGTTCGCCGATCAGAAGGGGAGAGCAGACGGCGGTTTGCACGTTCTTTGTCGCGGGGACGATTTCGTCTGTATTTACGCGGGAATCGAAAAGCAATGTCCGGCCCAATAGGGCGGCCTTTCCGCAGACACCTTCGCCGATGGGGATCACCTCACGTACCGGGGTGCACTCCGTATCTTCGCAGACTCCGTGAAAGGCCCTGACTCGAAGGCCGTCATCTTCTTTCAGGCGTAGGATGCATCCCTGGGCACGAAATGCGTCAGTCGTAATGTGGACAATTTTCTTCAGCAGGACATCCGGATCGTCAACAGAAAGGATCTCCCGCGTGATGTCGAACATCATCTTCAGCCGATTGCCCTCGGATGCTGAAGGACAATAGTACTGACTCATACCCGTCCGTCCATGTAAAGTCTGCAATACTCTTTCGCCGATCGTTCCCACGAGAAATCCTGATCCATCGCGGCTCGGACCATGAGTCTCCAGCTCCGCTTATCTTTCCAGGCCGCAAGGGCCGAGCGGATGCAGATCAAAAAAGCATCGGCGGAATAGTCGTCGAACAGAAAGCCGGTGACGCCGTCTTCAATGGTATCTGTGAGTCCGCCGGTCCGGCGCGCAACGGGGACAGTCCCGTAACGCATGGCAATCATCTGTCCGAGACCGCACGGCTCATACTGTGACGGCATGAGAAATATATCCGACGCCGCATACAGCGAGTGGGCAAGCTTCTCGTCAAAACCCAGCGTGAGATGCATGGCATCAGGATATCGCCCTTTGAGTGCTGCCATTGCTTCTTGCAGGCGGGCGATGCCCTTGCCGATGATAGCCACGTTGCACCCTTCTTCCTCAATGAGCGCCGGAATAACCTCTACCAGCACGTCGACGCCCTTCTGGTCCGCGAGTCGTCCGATAAAGCTCAGCAGCGGACGGTCGAGCCCGCCACCGAGCGGATGCTCTTTCATAAATGTTCGGCGGCACCATGACTTGCCTGTGAGATGAGTGCTCGAATACCGGCTGGGAATAAAAGGATCGGTGAAGGGGGTCCATTCCGCATAATCAATACCGTTTACAATGCCGAAGAGGACCTCGCTTCGTTTGCGGAGGATTCCGTCGAGGCCGAATCCCTGTTCCGGCGTGAGCATCTCGCGTGCATATGTCCTGCTTACAGTTGTAATCGCATCTGCGCCAACGATTCCGGCCTTCAGAAGATTGACCTGACCGAAGAACTCAATCCCATCCATGGTGAAGTGTTCCCACCCGAGACCGGTGAGCGGCAGGGAGTCGGCAGGGAAGAGGCCCTGATAGCCGAGATTGTGGATGGTAAAGACGGAGCGCGTATGGAAAAAAGCCGCCGCCCCGCTCCAAAGTGTCTTCAGATAGAGAGGAATGAGGCCGGTCTGCCAGTCATGGCAATGCACGACATCGAATGCCGGACCGCAGCGCTGCATTGCCTCGACCGCCGCCTTCGCAAAGAAGATGAAGCGATCGCGGTTGTCGGGATACGCACCTTCCGCGGTTGCATACAATTCATCGCGGTCAAAGAAGGCATCGTGTTCGATGAAGACAACTTGCCCGCGCTGACCCGCCGGTCTTCGTCCCGCCTTGTTCGCAAAAGGCAACTTGTCAAGCGAAAGGGCGCGGCATGTTACTGATGAGTCGCCCAGCTGGACCGAAAAAGACGGACATGCTTCGGAAAGGCTGCGGCCCCAGCGGTTTTTAACCGCTCGATAGTAAGGCAGGAAAAGCACAACGTCGTGCCCCAGATGCCAGAACTCGCGAAAGAGCGTTCCGGCAACATCGGCAAGGCCGCCTGTTTTTGCAAACGGTACCGCCTCGGAGCTGACGAGTGCAATTCTCATATCTTGGCATCGCGCATGAACTTTGCCGCTTCTTCGGGCGCAGTCGGGTTGATATAAAAACCTGACCCCCACTCGAAACCTGCCATGCGCGTCAGTTTGGGCATGATCTCGATATGCCAGTGGTAATGGTCATTTATCTCATCCTTGAACGGTGAGGTGTGCAGAATGAAATTGTACGGCGGAGAGTCCAGCACCTTGTCGAGCTGTCTCAATATGCGCTGAAGTATCTCCGCGAGGCTGCTGAAACTCTTGTCGGGTGGCATATAAGCGGACTCATGCCTCTTCGGCAGGATCCAGGTTTCAAACGGTTCGCGCGGGGCAAATGGGGCTACGGCAACGTAACGCTCATTTTCGTACACAAGCCGCTTGCCGGTCCCGAGTTCCTGATTGACGATATCGCAGAAGAGACAGCGTTCTTTTGCCTCATAGTATTTTTTCGCATTGTCCATCTCCTCGCGGACAACATTGGGAATGATCGGCAGTGCGATAAGCTGGCTGTGACTGTGCTCCAGCGACGCCCCGGCAATCTCGCCTTCATTCTTGAAGACAAGAACATATTTCAGGCGCGGATCCTTCTTCAGGTCGTTCAGCCGGAAGTAATATGACCAGAGCACGTCTTCCACGGCGCGGAGCGGCATGGTAGCCAGAGACTGTTCGTGTTCGGGTGTTTCAATGATAACCTCATGCGCACCGACGCCGTTCATCTTGTCGAAGATGCCTTCGCCCATCTTGCTCAGCTCTCCCTGAATCTGGAGCGCGGGGAATTTGTTCGGGACAACCCGGAGTGTCCAGCCGGGAGAATTGGGCGGAGTACTCGCAGGTCGGAATGCGATAATCTCCGGCGGCGCCGTATGTTCATTACCGGGACAAAACGGGCAGAAGCCGCCTGCCTTCCGCTTTGCGGACGGAGAAACAAAATCAGTGGGCCGTTTCCCGCGTTCAACCGAAATAATTACCCATCGACCCGAAACGGGGTCTTTTCTCAGCTCAGGCATAACACCTCCAGAAAGCGACGGGAGCCGGCCTCACGGCGAAAACTCCCTGAACTTCCAAGTAAATTCAGGTATAATTATAGCACCATGAAGCCTATTTTTCATGCCTTCCCGGTGAACCCGCCATTTGAGGACCCCGCGTTATATATAAGAATCCTCCGCGAAGGACGTGCTGTCCTCTTTGACGCAGGCAGCCTTCAGCGCCTTTCGCCGGGGCTCTTGATGGATGTCACCGATGTTTTTGTGACGCATATGCATATCGACCACTTTATCGGCATCGATTCGCTTCTCAGGACATTTCTGCACCGCACCGCACCACTGACTATTTACGGGCCGGAGGGCCTTACGGCTTGTATCCTGGGGAAGCTGAACGGCTATACCTGGAATCTGATCCGGGACTATCCTCTGTGCCTGCACGTGGTCGAGGCGGCAGGAGGCAGGCTGATGCGCTCCCGCTTTTCCGCCTCCGAAGGGTTCGTGCGTGAAGACCTGGGAAGCGAACCGTTCTGCGGAGCGCTGGTACGGGAGCCACTTTTTACTGTCTCGGCGATACAGCTTTCACATCGGATCCCTTCGCTCGGATACCTCCTTGCCGAGGCCTTTCATATCAATGTGCGCAAAGAAGCGGTCGAGGCACTTGGCCTTTCTGTCGGCCCGTGGCTGTCGAGCCTGAAGGATGCCGTACGGAGCGCTGCAAAAAATGGCGTGCAGCCCGATGCGGCGCTCGCCGCCGTTGGTGATCGCGGATTTGCGGTCGGCAACCGCATGCTTAATCGGGATGACATTGAGCAAATCCTGCTGATTTCCCGCGGTCAAAAACTTGCCTATATCATGGATACGGACCCGACGGAAGAAAATATCGCAGCGATCATTCAATTTGTTCACTCCGTGGATGAGCTTTACTGCGAAGCATATTTTCTTGCGGCCGATGAAGAACGCGCACGTTTGAGGGCGCATCTGACGACAGCTCATACGCGGCGTATTGCCGAGGCGGCCGGGATCGGCAAGCTTTCGATCCTGCATTTCTCACCGAAATACCGGGATTGCGCTGATCTGGTTTATAAGGAAGCCGGGGTTTCGCCGGACAATTTCCTTTCCGCCCCGACACCATCTGATTTAGAATAGAACTGAAGATATGTCCAAATACGTTGAATTCGAACTTGAACAGACCTGTACGTTGCGTGACAGAAACGGCAAATGTCTCTTCACGCTTGAACGAGCTATCCTTTGCCTCGACTGCCATTCCATTCATGCGCAGACGAGATGCCCCAATTGCCTCTCCAGAAACTGCGTTCGCCTGGTCGAACTTGCCTTCGACACCTCAGGCGGCGCCGAGCATGAACTGCATGCAATCCTGAAGAAGAAGACCGAGCAATGAGCGAACAGCGGCCGCTTATTCTTGTCAGTAATGACGACGGAGTCCATTCGCCGGGCATTCTGGCGCTTCTGCATGCAATGCAGCAGATCGGCGATGCGATAATCGTAGCGCCGGATCGCGAGCGGAGCGCCGTCAGCCATGCCCTCACTCTTCATCGCCCGCTGCGGGCGGAAACGATAGCGGAAAATATATTCAGCGTAAACGGAACGCCGACCGACTGTGTTGCAATCGCCATTCAGAAACTCCTTCCGCGGCGCCCCGATCTCGTTGCATCAGGCATCAACAAAGGGGCAAATCTCGGTGACGACGTCACTTATTCCGGTACGGTTTCCGCCGCTATAGAGGC
>DATHDH010000048.1:0-11225 GCA_035319145.1 Dissulfurispiraceae bacterium
TGTCGAACTCTACAAGAAGGTTGCCACTTCAATCCCGAAGGATGTCGAGGATGCGCTGAAAAAGGCGGTCGATGCAGAGATCGATCCTGTTGTAAGGGAAGCGCTGTCCAACACAATCGGCGCATGCATCGCTGCGCGTACCGGCGCAACGTCCATCTGCGAGGACTCTGGCCTTCCGATTTTTTATGCGCGTGTGCCGAAGGGGTTGAGCCAGCTGATGATACGGGATGTCATTCTCGATGCCACGCGCGTTGCGACCGAAAAGGTTCCGCTCAAGCCGAATGCCGTCGATACGCTGAGCGGCGAGAACAGCGGAAGCAATGTCGGCACGCTCTTCCCGATGATCTTTTTCGAAGAAACCGATCAGAGCACGCTGTCAATTGATCTCATGCTTCGCGGTGGGCAGACGGAGAGCCTGTCGGCGACATACCGCCTGCCGGCTCCCGTGCATTCCGCGAGTGTTGTTGCCGACCTGCTTGAAGACGGTCTGGCAAGCCGAAGTCTACAAGGCGTTCGAGCCTGCGTGATAGATTCTGTCATCAGGGCGCAGGGCAAGGGGTGCCCGCCGTATATCATCGGCATCGGCATAGGCGGCGCAAAAGAACAGGCTGCGTTTCTTTCGAGCAGGCAGTTGCTCCGCAAGCTGCATGATCTGAATGCCGACGCGCGTTGCGCGGAGCTTGAAAGCCGGTTGATGGAGGATGTGAACAGCATCGTTCCGGGGAAGACCGGCTTTCCGGGCAAGACCATTGCACTCGGCGTGAAGGTCGGCGTGGCTCACCGGCACCCGGAATCGTTTCTTGTCGATATCTCTTTTTCGTGCTGGGCGCATCGTCGCGGAAGATTCATCTGGTAACGTGTTTTAACAGGGCCATATGACCCTGCCTTGAACATTGCGAAAAGAATACGGCGGCCTTTCGCAATCGATATCGCAACCCTGCTGATTCAGTAATCAACCTTCAACATTTCCCGGGAGGATCCGGTCATGTCCGTTGTAACAGTGAGAACCGAAGAGTACCTTATCACCAGCGAACCCTACTATTTGCAGGTCGGCAGAGAGATTGAGCTTTTTGATGCGGCGTATCGCGACCGGATACCCGTCTTGCTGAAGGGGCCGACCGGCTGCGGCAAGACCCGTTTCATGCAATATGTTGCGTGGAAGCATAAGCGTCCGCTGATAACAGTCTCCTGCCATGATGACCTGACGGCATCCGATCTCGTCGGACGTTATCTGATACAGGGCGGGGAAACGGTATGGGCGGACGGTCCCCTTGCGATCGCGGTGAGGGCCGGGGGCTTCTGCTATCTTGATGAAATCGTGGAGGCCCGAAAAGATACGACCGTTGTCATACACCCGCTTGCCGATGATCGCCGCATTCTTCCGGTCGAGAAGCGAGGCGAGATACTGATTGCGCCGCCGGAGTTCGTACTGGCGATTTCCTTCAATCCCGGCTACCAAAGCGTGCTCAAGGACCTGAAACCGAGCACACGCCAGCGTTTTCTGGCGATCGAGTTCGGATACCCGCAGCGCGAGCTTGAGGCTGAAATTATTGTTCATGAATCTGGGATCGATCGGGCAACTGCCGAGAAGCTCGTGATATTCGGCGAGAAGACGCGTAATCTGAAAGACCGTGGTTTGATCGAAGGCGCCAGCACCCGTTTGCTCATCCATGCCGGGAAGCTTATGCATGCGGGCATCGATCCTCTGACGGCCTGCACGTTCGCCATTTCCGAGGCGCTTTCCGACGATCATGAGATGCTCGGTTCGCTTGCTGAAATCGTTCGTTCGGTGTTTTGATGCCGGAGGCAGTTGCGCCAAACGGCGATAAGGGCAGAGCCGGGCACATCGATGCGAGAATGATGAGCAGCCTGGTCGATAATCTCCGTATCGATCGGTTTGATGAAGATGAAATACATCAGACAATAGCAGCGATCAACTCGTTCGATCCGCACATCAGGCAGCGGGTTCTTGCGCTCTGTCAAACACTCTCTCAGGCGAGCTCTTCTCTGGTGACCAGTACCCTGCGACGGGTGAACAAGGCGGCGGCCGTTTTTTCGTTTGCAGATCTGGAGCGGTGGCTCGGCGTCTGTTTCGACTTTCTCGATTCGCGGGGGATCGACGCATTCATCCGATTTGCGTCACAGGCCGATGATGCGACGAAGCTTGCGCGCTTCAAAGTCCCGGCCGGTCTCCGCCTGCGTTCCGTTATTCTGATGCTCGAAACATTCATCGGCGGCGTGTCGGGGCTTGACCTGAAAATAGGCACGGCACGCGATTCATTCACCGACACCGCCGTCATCTATCTTCCTGACGCTGTCGGTCGTTTCCAGGACAACGACAGAAACCTCTTTCTTTACAAACTGATGGTCGTACATAAATGGGCGCAGATAACGTGCGGCACGGTAACGCCCGGAGAATTTCTGCTCGCACCCTTTGTGCCGACGGGCACGCCGCATCCCGATATAGCGGCGCTGTTCCGGCAGTTTCTTGAACGGGAATTCGCCTGCGATATTTATAACTGCATTGAGGCGATACGGCTCGACGGTTTTCTCAAGAAGGAACTGCCCGGCCTGATGCGGGAGGCGGAAGCCATACGCATGGACTTGTATCGAGCGCGTCCCAGGCTTGAGGATGTCGCCGGGAAGGCTGCCGTTGTCGAAGGGCTTTACCAATGTTTTTTGGCCGGTAGGATGAAAGGGAGGAGCCCTGCCCTTGATGAACAGGTGCTGCTTGAACTCGAACTGGTTCGCACCGATATTACAGCAGTACGCTCACTCCGACTGTTGAGGCAGATATATGACAGCGCAGATCGATTGCCCGGTGCGTATGAGCCGCGCGACTGCCCGGAATTCCTCGGCGACATCAGGCCTGACCTCGTTTCCCGCCAGCTGAAGCTCAGAAGACAAATGCGCAGACAGCAATTCGAGGGATTGATAAAAAAGATTCTCGATATGCCTGAGTTCGAACCGAAAAAGCCGCGGGCGGGCGGTTCCGGCGCGGAGGGACGCCGCGATATTGATCCCTCCCGCGAGTATCTCGTTATTCGGGGGAAAGTGATAGAAGTCGACGCGGAGCTCAAAGAAATTATGGAAGAACGCGGCGGCATTCCCGGCGGCATCCTTGTGCAGGGCAGCGAGATGGGCGGCGGACGGGCGGTTACGCTCTCGGATCTTGTCGAGGAGGAAGAGGTCCGGCATGTTCATGAAGGGGGTATCAAATATCCGGAGTGGGATTACCGGCGCGGCGGCTACAGAAAGAACTACTGCAGTCTCTATGAACATGATCTTCGGCCTGCTGATGAACCCTTCGTGGAACAGACCTTACAGAGATATCGCGCCCAGATAGACATCCTGAGAAAGAAATTCGAGATGCTCAGGCGCGAGCCGCGGCTGCTCCGCAACCAGCGCGACGGCGACACTATCGATATCGACGCCGCTGTGGAAGCATACGCGGATATCCGTGCCGGCATAACGCCGAGAGATGGTTTTTATACGAGAACCGACCGCCAGGAGCGAAATATTGCCGTGTTCTTTCTGATCGACATGAGCGGTTCGACGAAGGGGTGGGTCAACATTGCAGAGAAAGAGGCTCTGGTTCTGATGGCTGAGGCGCTCGATGCCCTCGGCGATCGGTACGCAATGTACGGGTTTTCGGGCTTCACCCGGACGAAGTGCGATTTCTACCGCATCAAATCATTTGATGAGGCCAATTCGGCTCTTGTCAAATCGCGCATTGCGGGCATCAGGCCTATGGACTATACAAGAATGGGGCCTCCTGTGCGTCACGCGCTTGCAATCTTAAAGAAAGTTGAAGCTCGTACGAAACTGATGATAATTCTGAGCGACGGCAAGCCCGAAGACTGGGATGCCTACAAGGGCGAGCATGCGATTGAAGATACGCGGAAAGCGCTCTTGGAGGTAAAGGAGCGGGGCATTCATTCGTTCTGCATCACCATCGACCGGGAGGGACAGACGTACCTTCCGCACATGTTCGGCAGTTCGCGGTATATCGTCATTGATGACGTGCGGAAACTGCCGAACCGGATAACCGAGATTTACCGGCGACTCACGGCCTAATCGGTGACCGTTTCTTAATAAGCAAAGCCAGGCAGGTCTGGCAGGAGAGCGGCATTATTTGCTCGGCGCTTACAGGGATGTATGCGCCGAGCAAATACCTCGGAGGACGGCTGGATGCCGTCCTCCGAGAATGAGCGAAACTGCTTGACCTGCCTGACTGAATGCCGTTGCTCAGATACTATTCGGGTGTCAGGCACTCCTGATCAAGCCGCCACAATAATGAGCAGCCCGTTGTTATTGTTTGTTCAGCCTTTGCAGGTATTCGTCCCATTCAATCGGCAGGAGATACTTCTTTTTGGAGTTGCACGATTTGCAGGCAGCGACGATGTTGTTTTTTGTGGACTTTCCCCCGCGGATAAGGGGGATGATATGATCCATCGTAAGCTCCGATGGAAGGGTAGGGGTGTTGCAATAATAGCAGCGGCCTCGGGCGAGTTTCTGCTTCCACCACGAACCCTGTCTGAGTTCGCGCGCCTTGCGGCGCTGATGCCGGATGACTTCATCCGGGACTTCAGAAATGAACCTCTCTATTTTCTGCCCCGTTTGTTCTCTTCTTCCTCGTAATACTTCTTGTACATGACATCCCATTCGGGGCTGCCTTCGACAAGCTTTTTCGAAAGCGACTCAATCTTGCTGCGGACGGCAGTATCGATTTCTTCGCCCAGTTTCAATTCGGCATGAAAAATGCGCTTTATTTCTTTGCGGATCTCGCTTTCTTCCGCCTTAGGCGTTATTAGACCGTGCTCGATAAGCCCTCGCAGCAGCATGTGAGTGGTATGGGTGATCTTGTCATCCGAGAGCATCATAGGATGACGTTCCTCTCGCGGACAAGCTTAAGTTTCGTCATCTCGAAGAGTTTGCGGTAATCCATTCGGCCTTTGTTGATCTCGGACTCGTACTTGCGAAGCAGTTGACGTACTTCTTCGTTGAGGCGATCTTCTTCCGTCAGTTCATGCATGATCAGCTTCTCGGTCTCCGCGACGAGCTGATCGTGCGGGATCGTCGGCTCGATGAGATCCTTCTTCATCAAGGCGTCGACGATCCGCAGTGATATCACCGGAACCCAATGTTTCGGGATCCGCACCGGATTAACGCTCCATGAACGGCAACAGCGCTATGGTGCGAGCCCGCTTGACCGCTTCCGTCAACTCGCGCTGATGTGCGGCGCAGGTGCCGGTCATTTTGCGGGAGAGTATCTTGCCGCGCTCCGTCATGTAATTGCGAAGGGTCTTCAGTTCCTTGTAATCGATAAACGGAACCTTGTCTGCACAGAATCTGCAGAATTTTCTTCTCTGGAATCTCTTATGCGGCATTGCCATGATATATACCTTCCTTGTCGTAAATAGAGTTCTGTCTAGAAGGGTTCAAGATCCGAAATCTCGTCGGGAGGCGTCATATCGCCTGCACCTGACGGGGCTCCTGAACCTGACGGCGCGCTGTCCTTCTTCGAAAGGAAACGCAGATTGTTCGTAACCACTTCCATCTTGCTCTTTTTCTGGCCTTCATACTCCCAGCGGCGTTCGCGCAGCCTGCCCTCCACAAGAACCGATCGCCCTTTGCTGAGGTATTGGCCACATGTTTCAGCCTGCTTTCCCCAGACGACGCAATCGATGAAGAGCGTCTCTTCCTTGTTTTCGTCGCCTGAACGGTAACGGGAATTCACCGCGATCGAAACGGTCGCAACCGGCGTTCCACCGGGCGTATACCGGACTTCGGGGTCTTTGGTGAGATTTCCGATGAGTATGACCCTGTTAAACATTATCCATTCGCCTTCTGCTCGGCGGGAGCTGTTTCAGCAGGGGTGACGGGAATTCCGGTCACATCGGCGGGAAGCGCAGCGATCTGTTTCTTGCCGAGGCGGATAACCATGAACTTGATGATGGCATCAAAAACCTTGAAGAATGCCTCGAGCTGGCGGATGGCTGTGGCCGGGGCCTTGAAGATGAACATGACGTAGTGTCCCATCTTCTGCTTGTTCATCTCATAAGCGAGCTTGCGTTTGCCCCAATTGTCAATCTTGAGGACCTCGCCGCCCCCTTTGACGATGACCTCGCCGAGCTTGTCGAGAGCGGCCTTGAACTCGTCTTCGTTGAGGGAAGGGTTGATAATAACTACTGTTTCATAAAAATTCACCTGACACCTCCATCTGGATCTGTAGCCCTTTCCAAGGGAAGGGCATGGAGGGACTCCGCACAGCTCAAAAAAGCCCGGGAACCCGTAACTGCATTTTATACCACAATGTCGAAGGGAAAATCAAACGATATTATAGATTTTCAGCTTTTTTGCCAAGGTGTTGCGGTTAATGCCGAGGATTTTTGCCGCTTTCAGCTGATTTCCGCCCGTTTCCTTCAGGACAATGCCGAACAGCGCCTTCTCGACCTCGGAAGTAACTGTTTCATAAAGGTTCGAGCTTTCGAGCTTCTTCATCTGGGTCAGAAATCCGTTCAGTTTTCCCTCAAGGAAATCGCGAATGGAGCAGGCTCCGTATGCCTCAGAGAGGAGGTCTTTGCGTTCGATGAGGCTGCCTCTGGAGAGAATAGAGGCCTTCTTGATGGCATTTTCGAGTTCCCGGACGTTCCCCGGCCACTCATGTTCGCGCAGCGCCTTGCGCGCGTCCTTCGACAATTCCTTGGGTGCAAGGTCCAGGGCGCGGGCTGTTTCCACGAGAAAGTGCTCTGCCAGTGGGATGATATCTTCCGTCCGTTCGCGGAGCGGGGGGATATGGATTTCGATGACATTAAAACGGTAATAGAGGTCTTCGCGAAACAGGCCCTCCCGTACACAATCTTTCAGATCGCGGTTCGAAGCCCCCAGGATGCGAACGTTCGCCTTGACCGTCTTGCTGCTGCCCAGCGGGGTATATTCATGCTCCTGAAGGAACCGAAGGAGCTTTGCCTGGAGCCCGATGTCGAGCTCGGATACCTCATCGAGAAAGAGCGTGCCGCTGTCGGCGGCCTGTATTTTCCCCTGATTCTTCTCATGGGCACCGGTAAAGGCACCCTTTTCCCATCCGAACAGCTCGGCCTCGAGAAGGTCCTTCGGAATTGCCGCGACATTAACCGCCACAAACGGTCCGAACTTGCGCTGACTATTGTTGTGGATGCTTCGGGCGACCAGCTCTTTGCCGGTGCCGCTTTCTCCCGTAATGAGCACGGTGACGTCTCGGGGAGCGACCCGCCCTATTTCCTTGAATATCTTCAGCATGGCCTTGCTGCGGCCGACCATGAGCGAGACCTTCTGCTCTTCTTTGTGCTGACGCAACTCCATCAGCTCATCCCGCAGCGCCATATCGCGGAAGGCCTTGTCGACGACAATCTTGAGTTCTTCTAGGTCGAACGGTTTTTCGAGGTAATCATAAGCGCCTTCGCGCATGGCTTCTATGGCGCTTTCCATGCGGCCGTGCGCGGTGACCATGATGACCGCTGCATCGGGATTGAAAACGCGGATGTCTCTCAGGGCATCGAGTCCGCTTCCGTCCGGCAGCATCATGTCGAGCAGGATAAGACGGTAGCCGTCAATCGCCTTCATACCAGCCTTGAGCGTCGACTTTGCCTCAATGTCATAGCCCGACGGTTCAAGCGCCTTCCTGATCACCCACAGTACGCTTTCGTCGTCGTCGATTACCAATACTTTTTTGTTCATGTCCTTTTGCTTCCGGTCGTCTCGGGGACCTCGGTCTGGAATGGTAAGTATACGCTAAACGCAGTGCCGCTGCCAAGGGAGCTTTTCACCCGGATGATGCCGCCGTGATCCCGGATTATTTTTTTCGAGAGGGCCAAACCGAGCCCGCTGCCGCCTTCCTTGCGGGTGTAATAGGGGAGAAAGATCCGGGAAAGTTCTTCGCGAGGGATGCCCGGGCCGCTATCCTGGATGGTGATGACCGACCATCGCTGCTTGCGCTGCCCGCGGCCTTTCGTGCGGCCGCGCCCAGCAGGGCGGACAGGGTGGTCCCGCAGCAGGGCGTATGCGTGCGAAGGGCCGGTCGAAAGTGCAATCGTGCGCTCCAATTTCATGGGCGCCACCGCTTCGACCGCATTTTTCAGGAGATTGATCAGTACCTGCAGGAGTTTGCTTTCATCGCCAGCGATAAGTGGTAGGCTCGGATCGTAGAGCTTAGTTATCGTTATGTTCTGTTCTTTGATCGCGGGCTTCAGCACCTGAAGCGCATGCTCGATTATCTCATGGATATTGACCTGATGAAATGCCGGTTTCCTGTTCATGGTCAGATATCCCTGGACCACAGCATTCAGGCGATCCGTCTCGCGGAGTATCAGCGCAACCGCTTCGGCTGCAGCAGGATCACGCACGTTTGATTTTAGGATCTGGGCTGCCCCCTTGATGCCGCTCAGCGGATTTTTTACCTCGTGCGCAATGGAACCGAGCATATGAAGCAGGGAGTCGAACTGGAGATCCTCGCGCTCGGTCAGATCGAACCGCTCCCGAAGGCATAATACCGCGCCGTCAAGCACCCCGGAGACGTAAAAGGGGACTAGGGCAAGATCGACGGTTGCCGGCCTCCCGACCTCCACCGCGAGATCCTTGCCGCTGTATGGGCGACCTTCGGCGAGTGTTTTGCCCATGAAAACAGCCATGTCCTGTGCCTGCGCAAAGAAGTCCGAGATTTCAAGTCCTCTGGCTTCGGGCGCGCTTTTGCCAAAGAATTCCTCTGCGGCCTTGTTCAGGAATACAAGACGGCCGCTCCGATCGAAGAGACAGACGGCCTCGTCAAGGTTCTGGAGAATGGTTTCGGCAAGCGGCAGGCTCATATGCGATAGAGATTCTTGCTGTCGATCATCTCTGCCACGGAATCGGGAAGCAGATACCGTATGCTCGCTCCGGAGCGAACGAGTTCGCGTATACGGGTTGAGGAGATATCCAGCGCCAGGATGTCCAGAAAGTGCAGTGTCTTCCCGCCTCGCACCCGCCATCGCCCCCCCGCCCCTGGCTTGCGGCCCTCGATGAAGGGGGACGTTTCAAGGCGATTTGCGGGAATGCCGGGCCGGCTTGCAACAATGAGATCGACGAGTGCGACCAATTCATCGGGACGGAACCAGTTCGGGAGATCGAGGAAGGCATCAATACCGAGAATGAGGGAAAGGGTATCTCCGGAGTGTCGTTCCAGAAGGACCTTCACGGTATCGACGGTGAATGACTTGCGGTCGCCCGAGAGCTCGCAATCGGAGATCGCGAAAAAGGGGTTTCCGGCGATTGCCTGCTGCGTCATAAGAAACCGATCGAGTGCGTCAGCCAAATGAGCGCTTTTGAGCGGAGGATTGCCTGACGGAACGAAGAGCACTGTATCGAGAGCCATGCTGCATCGAATCTCTTCAGCTGCGCGCAAATGCCCATAATGGACGGGATTGAAGGTCCCGCCGAAAACGCCGATTCTCACGACACGGACGGCCCTAGGATCCCAGGATTTTGCCGAGGGCTTCCTCTCCCTTGTCCTGCGTGCGCGGAGCCTCTTCCGTGAGATACAGCATAACGCCGCCGCGAACCGGACGCACGACTATCTTGCCTTGCGCAGCAAGCTCATTGGTGACTTTGATTGGGTCCGCGCCTTCGAAATACTTCTTGAAGGCCTGGTTGAAGCCGGAATAGACGGTATGAATGCCTTTATAATTGTCCTTGCGCAGCTTGACGATAGCGGCCTTGATGAAATCCTCGAACGAAAGTTTCGGCCCTTCTATTCCGGCGGGGCCGAGAATAGCGGCCAGAGCCTCATTGCCCTTGCTCTGAATCTGGGGCGCGTCTTCGGGAAGATACAGCATAACGCCGCCGCGAACCGGACGCACGACTATCTTGCCCTGGGCCGCGAGATCATTCGTCACGGTAATGGGATCGACATCGCCATAGTGCTTTTTGAAGGCCTGATTGAAACCGGAATAGACAGTATGAATGCCTTTATAATTATCCTTACGCAGATTGACAATTGCCTTTTTTATGAATTCCTCGTAGCTCATCTTGTCGGACATAACTTCCTCCCGCCGTCTGTTATTCCCGAATCTGACCGTTGCCGAAGACAACGAATTTCGTACAGGTAAGTTCTTCAAGGCCCATCGGACCCCTCGCATGTAGCTTGTCGGTCGATATCCCGATTTCCGCCCCGAGCCCGAACTGAAAGCCATCGTTGAGGCGCGTCGATGCATTCACCAGGACCGCCGAGGCATCGACCTCGCGTACAAATCGCATCGCCTTTGCATAGTTTTCGGTGATGATTGCTTCCGAATGCAGAGAGCTGTATACTGCAATGTGGTCAATCGCATCGTCCACGTCCCTCACAACCTTGACATTCAGAATCAGGTCAAGATACTCGCTGGCATAATCCTTCGCGGAAGCCTTCTTTGTATCAGGCCAGATATCTCTTGTTGCCGAACACCCCTTGAAAACCACACCCGCCGCTGAAAGCTTCTTCAAGACCCTCGGCAAAAATTTACGGGCGATGCCGGCATCTACGAGCATGGTTTCCATGGCATTGCAGGTGCCGGGCCGTTGAACCTTTGCATTAAAGCATATCGCCTCAGCCATCCTGAGATCCGCATCGCGATCGACAAAGATGTGGCAAACGCCTTTATAGTGTTTGAGAACGGGAATGCGCGAATTTTCGGTGACCGTACGTATCAACCCCTCGCCGCCGCGGGGGATGACGAGATCGACAATGCCTTCAAGCTTTATCATCTCGAGAATAGCCTGCCGGTCGGTTGTGTCGAGAAACGTTATGGCGCCGGGGTGAATACCTGCTTCCGCGGCCTTCTTCTGCATCACCTCGACGATGCGCCGGTTGGAATGGATTGCCTCGGAGCCGCCGCGGAGGATGACGGCATTGCCCGCTTTCAGGCAGAGGCTCGTCGCATCGGCAGTCACATTGGGACGAGATTCGTAAATCATGCCGATAACCCCGATCGGAACGCGCATGCGACCGACCGTCATCCCGTTGGGCCGCCGCCACATCCGCACGATCTCGCCGACTGGATCAGGGAGTTGAGCCACTTCGAGCAGGCCGTCCGACATCTCATCAATGCGTTTCCGCGTGAGCTGCAGGCGGTCTATCAGCGCCTTTGAAAGGCCTTTTGCAGTCGCAAACTCGATATCTTTCGCATTCTCGGCGATAAGCCTGTCTGCATCGGCTCTGAGTGCGGCGGCCATGG
>DATHDH010000049.1:0-8661 GCA_035319145.1 Dissulfurispiraceae bacterium
GAAAAGTCGTCGCGGTTTATCTTGAGGTGAACATAGCCGTACTGCGTATCGCCGGCAACGACCGGGATGATGACGTTGTATGCACGCCCCTCTTCACTGACCGGTTCGCCGAGTTCCGCCTTGATGATCAATTCCTTGCGACGGTGCGAGAGCGGTTTCCCGATCTTCGCGCGGTCGCTGCTCGCGACTATTTCATCGGTATTGCTGATGATCGATATTTCCTTGACCCCTTTCGCGTCGAGGTCCTTGAGGTATTTCTCGAGGCGAGCCTCATCCGTTTCGCCCCGTCCGGTCACCTCCTCGACGCCGATCTGAATGGCCTTGGTGAGTTCCCGGGCCTGAGCTTCAAGTTCCTGATAGAGCTTCTTCTCAAACTGCGTGTAAAAGAAGAGCAGGATGAAAATCAGCGCGCAACTCAGGCCCAACATGATCATGATGAGCTTCATGTTCAGCGAGAGCGTAAATGTGTTGTGATTGGACATAATTACACTATACCATAGCTCCTACACCCGCGCCGAATGGTCGTATCTCCTTGCTTTTGTTTATAATTGGTACTACTATAAACATCGATGATTCTTAAGAACGCGTCCGATATTTTGAGAAAAATGAGCCATGCAGCAATGAGCGCGGACCGTCCGCCCGATTCGGTAGTTCTGGTAGCGGTAACGAAGACCGTCCCTATTGACAAGATTCAGGAAGCGATTGATGCAGGGCTTCGCATTTTCGGTGAAAATCGTGTTCAGGAAGCCCGTGACAAGATTATGTGGTTTCAGGCAAATCCGCATGGTAACATCGGTGTACAATGGCATATGATAGGGCACCTACAGACGAACAAGGCAAAACAGGCGGTACAACTTTTTGAGTTGATTCACTCGGTCGATTCCCCTGATCTTGCAGAAGAGTTGAATGCCCAGGCAGCAAAGATCGGCAAAGTGCAGCGCGTGCTGGTCGAGGTGAAGCTGTCGGCGGAGGAAGCGAAACAGGGAGTATCGGAACGCGGCCTCATACCATTGCTGACGTTCATCCGCGATTGTGAAAACCTGAAGCTGGAGGGATTGATGACGATGCCGCCGTACAATCCCGACGCCGAAGCGGCACGTCCGTATTTCAGGAGGCTTTGCGCCCTGAGAGACGAAATGCGACGGGCGGGCTTTAATCTGCCGGAGCTTTCGATGGGTATGTCGCATGATTTCACGGTCGCCATACAGGAAGGCGCTACGATGGTGCGGGTGGGTACTGCGCTGTTCGGAGAAAGGAGCACTGCATGATTGGTTTTATCGGCGGAGGCAATATGGCCGAGGCGCTCATCAAGGGAATGCGCGTTCAGGGGATGAAGGATATCATTGTGGCGGAGCCGCTTGAGGAACGCCGTGCCATGTTGCACGCTGCATATCAGGTGCAGACGACCGCTTCCAACCGCGATGTCGTATCAACTGCCTCAATCGTAATCCTTGCGGTCAAGCCGCAGCAGATGGAAGTTGTGCTCGCCGGAATAGCCGATCTGGTCGATGATACTAAGACGGTCGTCTCGATAGCCGCAGGGATTACACTCGGCTATCTGCAGTCGAAACTGAAGACGTCTCGACTTGTGCGGGTTATGCCGAACACTCCGGCATTGGTCCAGGAGGCCATGTCGGTTCTTTCGCTCTGTTCGTGCCTGCCGGAGCCGGTCGTTGCGCCTGTGCGCGATATCTTCATGTCCATCGGCAAAGTGACGACGCTCCCGGAGAAGCAGATGAACGCCGTGACGGCGTTGTCGGGAAGCGGACCGGCCTTTATCGCGCTGTTTGCAGAGACAATGATTGCGGCCGGCGAGCGGCTCGGGCTGAGCGCCGACAGTTCCCGAGAACTTGCGCTGCAGACCCTTGTCGGCACGGCAAAGCAGATAGACGCTGGGATGCCGCCGGAGAGGTTGCGAGAAATGGTCACGTCCCCCGGTGGGACGACGGCGGCCGGCTTGGCGGCCTTTGCCGAACGCGGACTGAATGAAATTGTAGCGGCGGCGCTTGAGGCGGCGTGCCGCCGCGCCGAAGAGCTTGGGAGGAAGGAATAATGTCGGGCAATTTCGTCATAGCGGTTGCCGAGGTGCTGAATATAGTCCTTGAGGCTTACACCTGGATTATCATCATTGCCGCAATTCTCAGTTGGGTGCATCCGGACCCCTATAATCCGCTTGTTCGCTTCCTCTATCAGGTGACGAATCCGGTCCTCCGTCCCGTGCGGCGCATCATCGGGGATCGCCTCGGCCCGATAGACATATCGCCGGTCATCGTTATCATATGCATCATGTTTCTGCAGAGATTTCTTGTGCGCTCTTTGATGGAATTCGGTTACCGATTAAAAGGAGGGATCTGATATGAGGATAACGCCGCTCGATATCCAGTCGAAGCAGTTTCCGTTGAAGTTCCGGGGCTTTGATATGGATGAGGTCTATTCGTTTCTTGAGCTCATTCGCGAGGAACTTGAAGAACTGCTCCGCGAGAATGCTTCGCTCAAGGAGCAGCTCAGCCGGGCCGACTCGCAGATCGCGGAACATCGCAATCTCGAAGCGACACTCCGCGAGACGCTTGTCACCGCTCAACAGATGGTGGACGACTACAAGGCGAACGCCCGCAAGGAAGCGGATGTCATCATGCGCGAGGCCGATCTGAAGGCCGAGACGACGGTCAAGGAAGCCCAGGAGCGTGTTATCAAGATTCACGAGGATATTGTCGAACTGAAAGGCATCCGGCGTCACTTCAAGGAAGAGGTTCGGCGTCTGATCGAAAGCCACCTCAGCATGCTCGAGTTCGACAAGGAACGGGAGAGCGAAGGCGCTGATGAAGTATAGCGGGCTGAAAGGCATGGAGGACATCCTGCCGCCTGACATCGCGGTCTGGCAGGGAATAGAGGCCGCTGCACGCCGGGTGTTCGACCGGTACGGATATTCGGAAATCCGCGTGCCGATTCTGGAGTCGACGGATATTTTTATCCGCGGAATCGGCGAAGCGACTGATATAGTCGAAAAAGAGATGTATACGTTTACCGACAAGGGAAACCGCAGCGTCAGCATGCGGCCGGAGGGAACGGCGCCGGTAGTACGCTGCTATGTGGAAAAAAATCTGCATACGATGTCGTCGCCGCAGAAGTTTTTCTATTCCGGACCGATGTTCCGCTATGAACGTCCGCAGAAGGGCCGCTTCCGCCAGTTCTTTCAGATAGGAGCGGAGGCTTTCGGCGTTGCCGCTCCGGCAATGGATGCCGAAATCATAATCATGCTGCAGCATCTTCTTGAGGCAATCGGCCTGCGCGATCTTAACTTCGAGATAAACTCCATAGGCTGCGCCGAATGCAGACCGTCATACCGGCAGGCGCTGCTCGACTTCTTCGGCGCAAAGCTCGACGAGTACTGCCCGGATTGCCGCCGGCGCTATGAGACCAATCCGTTGCGCATCCTGGACTGCAAGGTCTCCCGGTGCAGCGAGCTGCGGCAGGGTGCGCCGGTCGTGATCGATTTTCTTTGCGAGGATTGCAAGATACATTTTGGCGACGTATTGTCGATTCTGTCTGCCTTTCATGTTTCGCATACCCTGAACCCGAATCTTGTCCGCGGGCTCGACTATTACACTAAGACCACCTTCGAAGTAACGAGCGAGCATCTCGGAGCACAGAAAGCAGTGGCGGCCGGCGGCCGTTATGACAGGCTCGTTCGGGAATTCGGCGGACCTGACACCCCTGCCATCGGCTTTGCGATGGGAATGGAACGCATTGTGGCGCTGCTCAAGGAGCAGGGCGGTATTGAGCAACCTGCCCCGCTGGTCTATGTGGCGACACTCGGCAAGGCGGCGGAAACAGAAGGATTCAAAATCGTCGAGCAGTTGCGGGATCATGGCCTGTGGGCGGAACAGAGCTACGGCAGTTCATCGCTGAAGAGCCAGTTGCGCCGCGCCGACCGTATCGGTGCCAGGGTTGCCCTTATTCTCGGCGATAATGAATTGCAGTCGGGCTGTCTTCAGTGGAAAGATCTCAAACAAGGCCGGCAGGGTGAAGTGGCTCTCGGTAACGTTGTCGATTTCCTCAAAGGTCACGCATAGATTCTCCGGAATGCACAGTTCGTATCGCGTTCGTCCAATCCATATGCCGCACCGGCGGTTCCCTTATTATTTGTGAAAAAAGTGGTTTAGGAGGTAGTTGGCAGTATGAGCATTGAACCGAACAAGATCATCTACTCGATGATTCGGGTAAGCAAGTTTTACGACAAGAAACAGATTCTCAAGGACATTTCTCTCTCGTATTTTTATGGTGCAAAGATCGGGGTGCTTGGCCTGAACGGATCGGGCAAGAGCTCGCTTTTGCGCATTCTGGCGGGAGTGGACAAGGATTTTCAGGGAGAGACGGTCATTTCTCCGGGGCATACGGTCGGACTACTCGAACAGGAGCCTCAGCTCGACACGACCAAGACGGTGCGGGAAATTGTTGAAGAGGGGGCGAAAGAGGTGGTCGATGCCCTCAATGAATATAATCGCATCAACGAGAAGTTTGCGGAACCGATGTCCGACGACGAAATGGACAGGCTTATCGAGCGTCAGGGAGTGGTACAGGAGCGGCTCGAAGCCCTGGATGCATGGACACTCGACTCGCGGCTCGAAATGGCGATGGATGCATTGCGTTGTCCTCCCGGGGAAACGCCGGTTTCGGTGCTCTCGGGAGGCGAGCGGCGGCGCGTGGCGCTCTGCAGGCTTCTGCTGTTGAAGCCGGATATTTTGCTGATTGACGAACCGACCAACCATCTCGATGCCGAGTCCGTTGCATGGCTCGAACACCATCTTCAGGGATATGCTGGTACGGTTATCGCCGTAACGCATGATCGCTATTTTCTTGATAATGTTGCCGGATGGATCCTCGAACTGGATCGCGGGCAGGGCATTCCCTGGAAAGGGAACTACTCTTCGTGGCTTGATCAGAAGAAGAATCGGTTAGCGCAGGAGGAGAAGACCGAGAGCGAGCGCCAGAAGACACTGCAGCGGGAGCTTGAGTGGATCAGCATGTCGCCGAAAGCGCGCCATGCGAAGTCGAAGGCGCGCATCAAGGCCTATGAGCAGCTTGTCAGTCAGGAGAGCGAGCGACGCGCCCAGGATCTCGAGATCTATATTCCGCCCGGGCCCCGGCTCGGCGATGTGGTTATCGAAGCAAACGGCGTCGGCAAGGCCTTCGGCGACCGCGTCCTTTTTGAGAATCTCACCTTTTCGCTGCCTCCCGGCGGTGTCGTCGGCGTGATCGGGCCGAACGGCGCCGGCAAGTCGACACTTTTTCGCCTGATTACCGGTCAGGAGCGGCCAGATGCAGGCATATTCACAAAAGGTGAAACGGTCAAGCTGGCCTATGTCGATCAATCGCGTGATGTGCTCGATGCTGACAAGACGGTCTGGGAAGCTGTTTCGGACGGGGAAGACATCATCCGGCTCGGCAGGCGTGACGTGAACTCGCGGGCATATGTAGCCCGCTTCAACTTCTCCGGCACCGACCAGCAAAAGAAGGTCGGCATACTCTCAGGCGGTGAGCGCAATCGCGTGCATCTTGCACGCATTCTGAAAGAAGGGGCGAACGTACTCCTTTTGGATGAGCCGACGAACGATCTCGATGTGAATACAATGCGCGCCCTTGAAGAGGCGATCGAAAATTTTGCTGGATGCGCAGTCGTAATAAGCCACGACCGGTGGTTCCTCGATCGCATCGCGACGCATATCCTTGCATTCGAAGGCGACAGCATCGTCGTCTGGTTCGACGGCAATTATACCGAGTATGAAAATGATCGCAGGAAGCGGCTCGGTGCTTCGGCAGATCAGCCTCATCGTATCCGGTATCGCCAGCTGACGAGATAACGGCCATGATCACGCGGAAGGTCTATATGGATTATGCGGCAACGTCCCCGACCGATCCCGACGTAGTCCAGGCGATGCTGCCGTATTTTACGTACGTCTTTGCAAATCCCCTCAGCGTCCATGACTTCGGCAGGCAGGCTGCTTCTGCGGTCGAGGCGGCACGCGATGCCGTCGCGCGATTTATCGGCGCACAGCCCGGCGAGATTGTCTTTACAAGCGGCGGAACAGAAGGCATCAATACCGCAATAAAAGGCGTTGCCTTTGCTTCACGCAACCGCGGCACGCATATCATCACGACGACCCTGGAGCATCGTGCAACATTAAGCCCGTGTACATTTCTTGAGCGGTTCGGGTTCAGCGTCTCTCGTATTGCGGTGGATTCATGGGGCATGGTTGATCCGGGCGATATCCGAAAGGCCATAACGCCGGGAACAATACTGATTTCCGTCATGCACGCCAATAATGAAATAGGTACCATTCAGCCGATTGCCGAGATCGGCCGCATTGCCCGTGAGCACGGCATTCTTTTTCACACGGATGCCGTGCAAACAGTCGGGCATATCCCCGTAAGCGTGCAGGATCTCCGGGTCGATCTTCTCAGCGCATCGGCGCATAAATTTTACGGACCGAAGGGGGTCGGCTTTCTCTTTGTGCGGAGCGGGACTAAGATAGGTCGTTTCATGCACGGCGGTTCGCAGGAAAGAAACAGGCGTGCTTCAACCCATAACGTTCCTGGCATTGTTGGCCTGGGCAAAGCGGTTGAAATCGCCGATCGCAGCCTCGGTATGGAAATGAAAGCATTGAGCGAACTGCAGAGCAGGCTGATTGAAGGGACACTGACCAGGATCAAGCGTGTTCAACTCAACGGTCACCCTACTGAGCGGCTCCCCGGCAATGTCCATTTTTCGTTCAGAAACGTGCAGGGAGAACGACTATTGCGTGCCCTAAATGCGGCCGGCATCGGCTGTTCGACCGGGTCTGCCTGCAGCACCTCGAATACCGGTCCATCGCATGTCCTCTCGGCCATCGGACTTCCGTACGACATGATATCGGGATCGCTCCGGTTGACGCTCGGCAAACAGCTCACGGATGAAGATATTGCCTATGTCCTGGATGTTCTTCCGCGCGAGGTGCGCATGCTGCGTGCTGTCGAGCAGGGCTAGCCGGCACGGGCCATGAATATATTATGGCTTGCAATGAAAAGAGGGGGCATGCGCATCACATACCCCCTCTCGAGTTTTCAATATTGAATAGATTCCGCTGGTGTTATTTTACTCCAGCCTTCTCGGCAGCCTTGTCCTTCATCTCGCCGGCCTTCTCAACGGCCTTGTCCTTCATCTCGCCGGCCTTCTCGACAGCCTTGTCCTTCACTTCGCCGGCCTTCTGGGCGGCCTGGTCTTTCACTTCACCGGCCTTCTGGGCGGCCTGGTCTTTCACTTCACCGGCCTTCTCAACAGCCTTGTCTTTCACTTCACCGGCTTTTTCGGCAGCCTTCTGGCAACCGGTCACCGCGATCAGGGAAAGCGCAACAACAACCATCAGCAAAATCATCAGCATCCTTTTCATCTTTTGAATCCCTCCTTGGTTTTTTTATGAACGAAGTATATGCGATGTCTAGCCGACGCTGTCAAGTGCCCGGACCCTGAGTTTAATCCCAAGAGCATCGGTGATTGCACGGCACCTTTCAATATCGACGCCTTCGGCAGCGACAATCGTCGCCTGAACATCCGGGATAAAACGCTTTGCTTCCCTGATAAAGTCGATGACTGCGGCATAAGAATCAGGGAGGAGGGGTTTGCTGATCCGTTCATACGTCTCGGCGTCTTGCGCGTTCATGCTTACCGAGATGACATCGACCAGACCGGCGAGTTCGGGAAGAATAGTGCGTTTATGGATGAGGTTGCCCTGGCCGTTCGTGTTGACGCGTACGCGTCCGCCCCTCAGCTTTATCCATGAAGCCACGTCCTTGATTACATCGAGGCGCAGCAGCGGCTCTCCGAGCCCGCAAAAGACTATTTCACTGAAACGTGCCGGATCCCCTATCTCCCTCGTCAGTTCATCGGCAGACGGCTCATGGTCAATCCCGAGGTTGTGCCCTTTGACATAGTCGGTGTGAAAGCGGATGCAAAAAACGCATGCGCTCGTGCAGCGGTTCGTAATGTTCAGATAGAGAGAATCGCGTATCGGATAGGTGAATTTCGGAGCAGGGAGTTCTCCTATGCCGAAAAGTCGCTGTGCGTTGAGTGTTGTGAGGCGAGCGAGGTCTTCAGCTTTGATCCCGCGCAGCCCGGCTATACATTGCGCCGTGTGAACAAGAAACGCCGGTTCGTTCCGCCTGCCGCGCAGCGGTTCAGGAGTGAGATACGGGGCGTCCGTTTCGATAAGCAATAAATCATCAGGGACAAAAACGGCCGCCTCTTTTAATGACGAGGCAGTTTTGAAGGTAACAGGGCCTGCAAAGGAGATGTGCATGCCGAGTTCAATTGCCCTCTTTGCAATCGATACGTTGCCGGAAAAACAGTGCATGACGCCTCTGCGCACCGCCGACTCCTTGAGGATGTTCAGTGTGTCGTCCGCTGAATCACGGCTGTGGATAATAACCGGCATATTGCGTTGTGCAGCATAGGCAAGCTGCTCGGCAAATGCCCGCTGCTGAACAGATCTCGGTGAGTGGTCATAATAATAGTCGAGGCCGATCTCGCCGATGGCGATGACCCGCGGCGCGCGGGAAAGTTGCCGGATTCGGTCGAGGGAATCGGCGGTGAGGTCTTTTGCATCATGCGGATGCATTCCGACGCTC
>DATHDH010000050.1:0-2670 GCA_035319145.1 Dissulfurispiraceae bacterium
ATCGTGAGCTTCAAAGCGGCGGCGTGAGAATCGTAAAGAAACATCTTGAGGCATCGCGCGGACAGCATTACGGAATCGTTGTCCGGAACACGACGCCTGACAGAATCGGCGTCGTTATTGCGGTCGACGGCAGAAACATTATTTCCGGGCAGCGATCGGAGCTGCGGAATACCGAGAGGATGTATATTCTTGACGGCTACGGCTCTGCGCGTCTCGATGGCTGGCGAACAGACAACCAGACCGTTCACCGTTTCTATTTCACTGAAGTTGCCGACTCCTATGCATTGACGACGTTCAACGACACAAGTGCGATGGGGGTCATCGCCGTCGCAGCATATCGCGAAAAGGAGCGTCCCCGTTCGATGATGTCGGCGCCGGGCGCGGCTTCGGCTCCTGCCGATGCGGAGAACGCCGGCAAGCGATCCGCAGCGCTTGCCTATGAGAAAAAGGCCGGCACCGGATTCGGCGATCCCCTTCACGCACCGGTCGTAACCGTTGCGTTCGAGCCGGAGGCAACTCCCATGCAGAAAACGCTTTTCAAATATGAATGGCATGAAGTGCTCTGCCGCCAGGGTCTCTTGAAGTGCGGCCCTGACCACGGCAACAGGCTCTGGGATGACGGACAGTACGCTCCATTTCCGCCGAACTATCCGAGGCGTTCATTCGGCGGATAGCTTAACCATATTATCTGTGACAGGCACGGGATATCCGTTCTCAAGCGAGCTGATTAGCCATTGTGCGGCAAGCAAAAACAGAGTCTGCATTCGTCGTGGTGTTGCAATGCCCGTTTTTGCCTTGCCCGCTCGCGCGGGCCGTGATAACCCGGGCACCTCGCTTCGAAACGGACACCCCATGCCTGTGATGTGCGCACATTTGTTAATCAAGCAGGGCAGGAATGTTTCTGCAAGAAAGGCCGGCGGAGATTATTGCGAGATTTATTTCTTTTTGTCGAGGGTCGACCAGAGGCAGGCATCGCCGTATTCTTCTCGGCCGGAGTATTTGCGGCATATTTCGGGACGGTGCTCGTACATGTCGCATCCTTCCTTCGTCAGGTGGGGGCAGGACAGCTTCATCGTCAGATATAACAGCCCCGTCTTGTCCCGTACGACATTGAACCCCCGCGTCTGATAGAAATGCACCACTTCCTCTTCCGTGTCTTCATAAAAGCCGGTATAGGTGAAGAGCCCGATCTCCTGACAGCATTTTTTGCATTTGATGCAGAGGAGCTGCTTTTCGGTCGATGCATCAGCATCACCATCCGTGCGGATGGTTCTCTTGCGGTTGCTTTTAGGCGATTTCATCTCGCCGCTTCGATAGCGTCCCGGAGGCGCTTTCGCGAGAGGTCGAGATACTGCTGTTCAGAGTCGATGCCGATGTAGCGACGGCCGAGGCGAACGGCTGCAACACCTGTTGTCGAGCTTCCGCAAAAGGGATCGAGAACGAGATCTCCCGGGTTGGTTGAAGCGCGCAGTATGCGCATGAGCAGGTCCACCGGCTTTTGGGTCGGATGTTTGCCGTATTTTTTCTCTTCGGCTGCCGGTGCAGAGAGTTCCCAGACATTCCGCATCTGTTTGCCGCCGCTTTCGGCCTTCATATCGGCATAGTTGAAGATGTGTTTGCTTTTGCCGCTTTTTGCCGCCCAAAGTATGATTTCGGTCGAGTGGGTGAAATAGCGGCACGAGAGGTTCGGCGGGGCATTCCTCTTGAACCAGATAATATCGTTGAGGATTTTGAAGCCGAGCTCCTGCATGGCGTAGCCGACGGAATGGATGATATGGGTCGTTCCGGTCACCCATATTGTCCCGTTCGGTTTTAAGACCCGCCGGCAGGCCTCAAGCCATTTTCGGTTAAACTCGTGGTTTTCGCACGCACCCATGGATTTGTCCCATGTGCCCTTATTAACGGAGACCATCTTGCCGGCGTGGCAGGTGATGCCATTGTTTGAGAGAAAATAGGGTGGGTCTGCGAATATCATGTCCACGCTGTTTTCGGCAATTACCTTCAGAATCGGAAGACAATCTCCCAGAATCAGAGCGCACTCGGGATTAGTATGCTCGAAAAGGATGCGGGGGACGGGCCTTGTCTCTTCCGGCAGGCCGGCGGATAAGAGTGCCGTGGACAGCACATTTTTGCTTGATTTATCGACCGATTTCAGCTTCCTCGTCATGTTCGGGCATTATAGCAAATAGGCGATAATCCGGGCCAATTGACGATAAGCCGAGTCAGAAATGGGACGGCGGTGTGCACGCGTGAACTCAGTCGTCCCGTCTCTGCAAATCGCGTGTTCATAAGTCATTTGAGTGCCATCGCTGCCGCGACTTTTCAGAGCAGGTGAAATTATGCCATAGTTGAGGGCGGTATTATTTGTCGCATGAACGGCAGTTTGGCGAGAAAGGAGTTTGCACCATGAAAAAAATGTTGATGATAATGGGGATTGTTGTCGGAGCCGTCTTTCTTTTGTCGGCGTGCACCGCGCAGCCGCAGAAAATTGAGATGCCTGAGAAGAAGCTTGCGATTAATGAAGCCAGCGTTCAGGCGCTCGGTCACTGGAAAGTCATCCTGAAACCGAAAGAGGTAAGCCTGCAGGCGGTTCCCGAGGTGAACGCCGTCGATATCAGGTGTTACCGGGACGATATGATCTGTGTTGAGACGCTCGCCAGCTTCTATCAG
>DATHDH010000051.1:0-3206 GCA_035319145.1 Dissulfurispiraceae bacterium
AGGAACCCGCGGGTTAGGGTAGCCATAGAAAAAGGCGGGATGCTGGCGAGTGTCCAGGTGTCTCCGGCATCGGACGATTTTGTGGAGCATTTCCGGGAGCAGTAATCGTTGCCTTATGCATTCGGATATAATAGGGCGATCTCGACAGAAGCGCTATTTTTTCGTATGTTCTTTTTCGGTGCTGTAAAGCAGGCGATTGGTAGGAGAAACAGAGTCGGCTTGCATGAATTCCTACGAAGGAGGCGGTGAATGGCCAAGAAGGAGCTTGTCGGCATTATCGTCGGCGGCGGTCCGGCGCCCGGCATCAACGGCGTCATCAGCTCGGCGACAATCGAGGCGATCAACGAAGGGAGGGATGTCGTCGGCATTGTCGGAGGATTCAAGCCGCTCTTCGACGGCAATGCCCAGTGCGCTATCCCGCTGACCATCACGGAAGTGAGCCGCCTTCACACGGAAGGCGGCTCGATTCTCAGGACATCGCGCGATTATCCGGACAAGGCTCGCGAGAAGTTCAAGGTGCTGATGGCAACCCTGAAAAAGATGGGCATTCGGCATCTCGTCACCATCGGCGGCGAAGGCACGCTGTTTATGGCGAATTGGATCGAGAAAGAAGGGCGCGGCTCAATCAACGTCGCTCATGTGCCCAAGACCATCGATAACGATATCCCTCTGCCGGGCGGCGTCTCAACCTTCGGCTACCAGACGGCCCGCCATGTGGGCGTCTATGTCGTAAGCAATATTATGGAAGATGCCAAGACGACCGGTCGCTGGTATTTCATCACGACAATGGGACGACACGCAGGCCATCTGGCTCTCGGAATCGGCAAGGCGGCCGGTGCAACCCTCTCGCTTATCCCGGAAGAATTTAAGGCCGACAAAATTCCGTTGCGGGCCATCGGTGACGTGCTAGCCGGATCGATTATCAAACGGCTTGCGATGGGAAAAGACCACGGTGTTGCCATCCTTGCGGAAGGCTTAACCGACAAGCTCGACCATGAAGAACTTCGCCAATATGAAACCTGCCAGGTCGATGAGACCGGGCGGCTGCGGCTTTCAGAAATTCTTCTGGGCAGGATTCTGAAGACGTTTGTCGGGCAGACTCTTGAGGCGATGGGCATCAAGATGACGATAGTGGATAAAAATGTCGGGTATGAGCTTCGCGCCGCGCAT
This sequence comes from Dissulfurispiraceae bacterium, assembly GCA_035319145.1. Taxonomy (GTDB): domain Bacteria; phylum Nitrospirota; class Thermodesulfovibrionia; order Thermodesulfovibrionales; family Dissulfurispiraceae; genus JAAYUK01. The sequence goes on from DATHDH010000051.1 coordinate 1,171, forward strand.
CCGATCCCGTTCGATGTCGAGTACACCCGTAATCTCGGGTACGGCGCGATTCGATTCCTCCTGCGCGGCGGTTCCGGTGCTGTCATCGTGGTCGAGGAGGGCCACATGAGGCCTCTTCCGTTTGTCGAGATGATGGATTATTCGACCGGCCGGGTAAAAGTGCGCACGGTCGATACGAACTCGATCAATTATGAGGTTGCCCGTAAATATATGATACGCCTTGAAAAGACGGATTTTGAGGACAAGCAGCTCGCCAATCTCGCAAAGACGGCGAAAATGTCGCCTGAAGAATTCAGGAATCGCTTCGGTAGCGTCCTGTAATCCTCCAATGAATCGCCGTGAGCCGGGGATAGTCCTCGGCTCCGCCTCCTCGAAGATATGAAACAAAAAAGAACGCGGTCCGCGAAACATGAGTCGAATAGGGCTTTGTATTTCAGCAATGTCGAAGCCTTGTCCGGTCTCGGGCTGTTGAGCCCGGATGCAGTCCGCGCAGACAAGCTTCGGGAAGTGCTTTCCCGATTGTATGAATATAATATTGGCATCCCCATTGTAGTAGAAGGCCGTAAGGATATCGCGGCATTGCGAAAACTCGGCTTTCACGGGGAACTTATAGCGTTGCACTCATTCCGCGGTTTCTATGATTTTTCCGAGGCTATGCATGAACGATATGAAAAACTCGTCCTTCTTCTGGACTGGGACGAAAAGGGCGATGCCTTGCAGTCCCAGGTGGGCGAACTCCTGAAAGGCTTATGGGAAGATGCGGCTCCGTTGCGCGAGTCCCTCAGAAATCTCTGCCAGAAAGACATTCAGGATATACAGAGCCTGCCTACCCTTATGGAACGCATCGCCGGGACAAATGACGTAGTATTCTCCAACAGTGAAGGTGGGTGAAGAATGAAGAATCCAACCGGCGTTGAGGCCGAAGAACTGGCAGCCAGATATCTTCAGGGAAAAGTACTCAATCATCCGCCGCAATTATCGTTACCGCAGGGCCGAAGCCGATATTATCGCTCAGGATGGTCTGACACTCGTGTTTATCGAAGTGAAGGCGCGGACTTCGCTTCAATACGGTCAGCCGTTTGAAGCAGTAGGCCGCGACAAGCAGGATCGTTTGCGCAGAATCGCGCTCGCGTTTCTCAAGCGGGCAGGTCGGGAACTTCCCGTGCGTTTTGATGTCATCAGCATAGTGGTGTCCGGCGGGAAAAGACAGATAGAGCACATCGAGGGTGCGTTCTAGCATTTCGCAAATCCGCTTCGAATGACTTTTAGGGCTATTCAGGGATGTTGCGGAAGAGGTGTGCCGTGAGCAGAGAAAACGCAACAGGTACTATCCATGGCGAAACGGCGGGGGGGAGCGTGCCGGCGTACCCGAGCGACAGAAAGAAGGAATACCCGAACCAATAAATGAGGCTTATCAATAAGCCTATGCCTGCAGAGACGACTCCGCCGTGTGACTCCACATTCTGAAAGGCTCGCAGCTGATATATGCGCTGCAGCAGGTGCTGGTCGCTCCCGACCGAAAGTGAGATGCCGAGCAGCAGCATAAAAAGATTGATTATCGGATAGGCGACCCGCGAGCTTATATCAACAAGCAGTTTGATATTCTTAAAGCCGGCATCCTGCAATCGGTTTTTATAACTATTCAGTTCCATGACAGAGAGTTCTTCGACTTTCCAGGCTTCTTCCTGAAATATGCGGGGAGAATCTATTCCCGACAATGCCAGCTCCGGGGTTTTCGTTAATTTCCCTGCTTTGAGATCGAGTGTCCTGACATCATTGAAATGCCACCGCTCGTCTTTCCCCCAGTTTGCGGACTTTGCATCGATACGTTCCCGCAGTCCGTCGGCGTTAAAGCGGAAGATGGTGACATCCTGATAGGCTTCGCGATCCGGTAGATAGAGGCCGACCCGCATTACGGAGCCGTCTCTTCCCCGCATGTAGACTGTTCCTTCTTTAAAGGTGACGCGCCGTTCCTTCTTGGTTATCTGGTTGGCGATTGCGCGAAGCTGCTTTGCTGCATAAGGCACTACAATTTC
>DATHDH010000052.1:0-35078 GCA_035319145.1 Dissulfurispiraceae bacterium
CTGCGCTGTTGTCGGTGATGAGCGTTACGGGGATGCCGGCCTGCATCAGCTCCCACGAAGTGAGCCTGGCTCCCTGATTGACCGGCCGAGTTTCATCCGCTATCACATGTATTGTCTTGCCTTGTTCGCGCGCCACATACATCGCTGCGGTCGCTGTTCCGAAGCCGCCCGTCGCCAGGCTTCCCGCATTACAGTGGGTCAGCACCGTGTCTCCATCACGGATGAATCGGGCGCCGAACTCGCCGATTCTTCTGTTAACGGCAATGTCTTCTTCAAGAACGCGGTTTGACTCATCAATGAGCATGCGTTTGAGATTATTGACGCCCTCATCGCGGTGGCCGGCAAGAAACCCTTTAATCCGTTCAATCGCCCAATGGATGTTGACCGCGGTAGGCCGGGTCGCATATATCGTTTCAAAAATCGGCTGGAGCCCTTCGATGAACTCATCGAAATTCTGCGCCTTGATGTCCTGCGCGCCGAGGGCTATCCCCATTGCCGCGGCGATGCCGATTGCCGGGGCCCCCCGGATCCGCAGCTTCTTTATGCCTTCGGCTATCTTCAGATAGTCGCGGCACTCAACATACACAACTTCAAGCGGCAAGCGGCTCTGGTCGAGCATCATGACGATGCCGTCCTGCCAATATATCGTCTTAACCACAAACTCCTCCTTTATGTGACGGGAAATACTGTGGCGAACACGAACAGCACCGTGAGCGCCGCCACGACGACAACCGTCGCCCACGAAATATAGTTGTACGCCTTCGTGTTAGTGTACTCGCCCATGATTTTGCTGTTGTTGATGAGTTTTATGATAAATACGAGAACAAAAGGCAGCATGAGTCCGTTGACGACCGCCGAGAGCACCATGAGGTTGACCAGCGGAGCGCCCGGAATCATTACCACAAGCGCGGACGCCACAATAAGCATGGTATAAATGCCCATAAACTGGGGGGCTTCCTTGAACGACTTGTTGACGCCGGCCTCCCATCCCATGGCCTCGCAAATATAGTATGCCGTTGCAAGCGGAACGATGATGGCGCCGAGTATGGATGCATTCGCCAAGGCCACCGAAAAAACGAGCGCTGCATAATCGCCCGCAAAGGGCTTGAGCGCCAGCGCGGCTTCAGATGCCTCATTCACTCTGATGCCGTTGGGGAAAAGGACCGTCGCGCACGTAACAATGATAAAGAAGCTGATGATATCCGTAATGGAGCAACCGAGAACAACGTCCAGGCGCGATGCCCTGAAATCCTCCTTCTTGATGCCCTTCTCCGCAATGGAAGATTGCAGATAGAACTGCATCCACGGCGTAATCGTCGTACCGATGATTCCAATGCTCAGGACGATGTATTCAGCGTCCCATCTTACATGAGGAACTAATGTATTTGTAACGACGGCGCCCCAGTCCGGCCGCGCCATAATACCGGAAATGATATACCCGATAAAGATAAGACAGGCCATGAGCAGCACATTTTCGATGAGACGATAGCTTCCTTTGATAACAAGCAGCCAGATCATGAACGCGCCGACCGGCACCATAACATATTTGCTGGCGCCGAGTATCTCCATGCTTGCGGCCCATCCTGCAAAATCCGCCACCGTATTGCCGTAATTTGCCATCAAGAGACCGAGCATCATAAGAAACGCTGCCTTCACCCCGTACTGCTCACGGATGAGGTCTGCAAGGCCCTTGCCGGTGACCACCCCCATGCGGCCGACCATCTCCTGAATCACGATGAGCGCAACGGTCGTGGGGATGAGCGTCCAGAGCAGGTCGTAGCCGAACCTTGCCCCCGCCACCGAGTAAGTGGTTATGCCGCTCGCGTCGTTATCGATATTGGCGGTGATGATGCCCGGCCCCATCACGGTAAAAAAGAGCACCAGCCGCTTCCAGAACTCTCTCACACCTTCCTCCGCTTGCGCTTGCCTTCGCGCGGCATGATGACGTCGATGATGTCGTCGACAGTGATTACCCCTAAGCAAAAACCCTCTGCGTCGACAACGGGAACGGCAGCCAAATCGTATTTCGAAATCAGCTCGGCAACAACCATTTCATCGGTCTCGGGCGATACCGTCTTCAGTTTCTTTATCATGACATCCGAAAGCAGGGCGGAGGGATCCGACAACAGCAGCTCGCGAAGCGAGAGAGCACCCACCAGCTTTTCTTCCTCATCTGCGATATACAGATAGTAGATGTGCACAATCTCCTCGGCATCTTTCCGGAAACGCTCCATTGTTTCACGAACGGTAATGTCGGGCGGATATGAAAGAAAAAGATTCGTCATGAGACCGCCTGCCGTATCCTCTTCGTGATGCAATAGCTCCTGGATGTCTTCGGCGTCTTCCTTTTCGATATGCTCCAGAATCTCTTTCGCCTTCTCGGTCGGCAGGTCGCTCAGTACGTCTGCAGCATCGTCAGGGCTCATCTCCTCGATGATATCGGCAACCTTCTCTGCCTCGATGACTTCGATGAGCTCGGCCTGTTTGTCCGGTTCGAGTTCCGAAAGTGCCTCGGCCGCGGTCTCGATATCGAGGTTTTCAAAAAGCGCAGCGCCTTCCTTCTGCGGCACCTGGCTGATAATCTCGGCGATATCCGCCGGATGCAGATCTGACACCATTTGGCGCGATACCGTGAGGGTCAGGGCATGGAGCTGCGGACTCAGCGGCTGCATATAGGTCCAGCTGATGAGATTAAAAGGGATGTCGGAATTGAAGGTCTTGAGGACGCCTTCGCTGCCGCGCTCGATTCCGAGACGACGCAAAATTCCCCGCATCCCGACGTCAACGGCAATGAGAACCGCCTGCCCTTCGTACCCTTCGAGCTTGATATCGTTGACACGGACTATCTTGACCCCGTTTACATCGACTATCTGTTTATCCAGGATGTCGCGGGCAGCCAGCATGTCTTCGTCATGCGGCTCATACGGCTCCAGACGCTCTTCCACAACAAAGGTTGAAATGACCCGCTTGGAGAAGAGATTTATCTGATCCCATGGAATCGTAAAAAGATTCTTCTTGTTCTGAAGAATGACCGCAGATATTTGAGGCAACGGGTCTCCCTTGACGACCACGACATCACGCACGCGGCCGACGATCTCGCCCTTCGGGTCAAAAACCGGTTTCTTCAGGATTTCGCTGAGAAAGAGTTCGCCGAACAGCGGCATGCCGAGGTCCTCCTCCCTGTTGAAATGAGATACAACGTAATAGTATAGCCGCTCATATGATTCCGGAACAACGAAAAAGAGGCTTAGTGTTAGCGCGAATTGCTCATTCATTTCCTAGGATTTCAGAATGAAGGGTCTTGGCTATCGAATGCTCTACATCTGGAGGAGCTTTGCCGCTTCTTTGGCAAAATAGGTGAGGATGAGATCAGCGCCTGCGCGGCGCATGGAGGTGAGCATCTCGAGCATTACCCGCTCGCCGTCAATCCAGCCGAGCTGGGCAGCTGCCTTCACCATGGCATATTCGCCGCTCACGCTGTAAGCCGCAACCGGCACATCGCTTGCATCCTTGACGTCCGAGATGATATCGAGATAGGAAAGGGCAGGCTTGACCATGACGATATCCGCGCCTTCATCAAGGTCCAAGGCCACCTCTTGCAGCGCTTCACGACGGTTTGCAGGGTCCATCTGGTACGAACGGCGATCCCCGAACTGCGGGGTCGATTCGGCCGCCTCCCGAAACGGACCATAAAAGGCCGAGGCATATTTCGCCGCATACGACATGATGGCGACGTGTGCAAAACCGTTCGCATCGAGGGCCTCGCGGATAACGCCGATGCGTCCATCCATCATGTCCGAAGGAGCTACCAAGTCAGCCCCTGCGCGGGCATGCGAAATGGCTTCCTTTGCGAGCAGTTCGAGCGTAGCATCGTTGTCCACGTCGCCATTCTTGATAACACCGCAATGGCCGTGGCTCGTATACTCGCACATGCAAACATCGGTCATGACATACAGCTCCGGGACCGCTTTCTTGATGGCCCTGACAGCCGACTGCACCGCTTCGCCGTCATCATAAGCCGCAGACCCTATTTCATCTTTATGATGCGGGATACCGAACAGAATGACCGCAGGAATGCCAAGGGCATGAATCTCGCGGGCGTTTTTCACTGCCTCGTCGACCGACTCCTGAAAGCAGCCGGGCATGGAGGTTATCGGTTTCCTGACGCCTGATCCGTTGGTTACGAAAAGAGGATAAATAAGATGATCAGGAGCGACGGTGGTTTCACGCACCATCCTCCTGATCGTCGCGTTTTTTCTGAGTCTTCTTGGTCGTGAGACCGGGAACATTACCCGCAGCTGGTGCAGGAGCCGCATGCCGGCGCATCGCCGCCGGTTAGCACAAAGCCCTCCTGCGCATCGTCCTGAAAGTAGTCGAGCTGCATGCTTTCGAGCTTTGACGAGGTATCCTTGTCGATAAAGACGCGAAGGCCGTCCTTTTCAATAACATCGTCTTCGGCCTTTGCAGCCTCTTCAAGATCGAGCCCGAACGACGGACCGCAGCATCCGCCGCCACCGCTGTATACACGAAGGCCCCATCCGGCCTTTCCTTCTTCCGCCATTACTTCCTTGGCCTTCTCGGCCGCCTTGTCTGAAATCGAAAACACGTGCTCCCTCCTTCAATTTGTATCTGTTTTTAGCATATCGGAACGGTTTTTCAAAAAGCAAACTGTTATCAGGCCCTGTATGCCTCTGTCGCGACAGAAGACTTTATTGCCTTCTGACTTTCTGATATAGTGAAAAAAGAAGACATGAAAACATCGCGAGAGCAGATTCTCCAGAGGGTGCGAAACGGCCATGACTTCCCGGCAATGTCCAGGACCATTTTGCTCATCAATAAGCTCGACGCCGGCAAAGAGCCTTCCGTAGCCGAGCTTTCAAACATCATCCTAAACGATCACGCGCTGATTGCGAAGATACTGAAGCTCGTCAACAGCGTCAATTACATCGAATTCGGCGAAGTTACGACTATTTCACGGGCAATTATCCTGCTGGGGTTCGAGAACATCCGGAACCTCGCCATGACGCTTCTGTTGTTCGATCACTTCAAGGATTCTGGTGCGCCCGATGTCGCCGACACCATAGCCAAATCGGTCTTCAGCGGGATGCTCGCACGCAGCATCGCTGCCGATACATCCGCCGCTGACGGCGAGGAAGCCTTCATCTGTGCGCTTTTCCACACCTTCGGCAAGATGCTGGCGGGATTTTATCTTCCTGATGAGTATGCCGCAATGCTCAACTATCGCCGCCGCCACAACTGCTCGGAGGCGGTGGCCACAATAGAGACGCTCGGATTGACATTCGAGGACATCGGGACAACTATTGCGAAGGAGTGGAACTTTCCGTCGCGCATCATCCAGAGCATGAAAAGATTTCGCGGCAGCGACTTCGGTGATGCGAGCGCAGATGTCGACCGGCTATGCGCACTCGCGAATTTTGCCAACGAACTGACGAACACGATAGCGACCGCCGGCAAGGAGATCGACCAAAAGGTCGACGAATTAATCGCCTCTTTCAGCAGGCATATCGGCAATTTCCCGGATAAGATGCGCGACATACTTGCATCCTCTCTCAGGGACTTCTCTGACTATTCCCATGTCTTCAACATCAATGCCGACACGCTTCCTTTTTCCCGGCAGCTGGCGGCATGGTCAGCAGGCGAACACAGCAACCCGCAGCCCCCCGGTCCATTCGACATTGAAAGCGAGTCCCTCAAGACGATTGAAGCCCTGACGTCCGAACCCGATGTAATGAGCCCTGAACTGGTTTTCACGAGCGGGATCCAGGAGATGAACAACTCGCTGCTCCAGAATCATCCGTTAAACGATATAATCCGCATCGCACTTGAAACCATGTATCGCGGCCTCTCTTTTTTCGGCAGGACCAAGGCGCTCTTCTTTCTCAAGGATGCACGTCAGCCGGTCATGACGGTCCGGTTCGGTTTCGGTGCCGATATTGAAGCGACGACAACGTGGTTTCGCATCCCCTTGAACACCGCAAAGGACATCTTTCAGGTCGCGTTGTGCAAGCCCGCGGATCTCGTCATCCGCGATCTCGATACCCCGGAGCTCGCTACGGTAGTTCCCTCATGGTATCGCAGCCACATTGACAAGGCGATATATGTCATTCTCCTGCCTATTATTGTGAATATGAAACCTATCGGTCTTTTTTATGCTGAAGGAGAGAAGAAACATCTCGGCAAGATCTCGGGCGGTCAGCTGAAATACCTGACAATCCTGCGCGATGCGGCGGTCGTCGCCCTGAAACAGCGGCAAGGGTAGCGCATATATATGATTGGCGGAGATTTGGAACAATAACTTCCTAAAGATGGGAAGATAGTCGGGAGACAAGATGGCCGATGCGAACAGAATTCTTGCCCGCGCAATTAAAGAAGAAATACTCCGCAATGTCATGAAAAACCATCGCCGGGTGCTTGTGCTCGGGCTCCGCGCCGTTGGCAAGACATGCGGGATGCTTTCTGCAATCGCATCGCTCGGCGCACCATTTTATTTCTGTCCGGAACCTTATTCGCAGTCTGCTCTGCTTGCCTGCAGACCCGACCTCTCTTTTCTGGACGCTCTGCGGACGCCGCCGCCTTCCGATTGTCAGCGGCCGCTTCTTGTGGTCGATGCCGCCAACAAATTACCATCGCACGATCTCGAGGCGCTTTTCGAGGTCGTGAAAAGCCCCGCCCCCTGGCACAAGGTTGTTCTTATTTCTCGGATACTGATCGAATCGCGCGAACTCATGCCGCACATCGACGCAGTCGTCAAGATGAAAGAAAATACGGCAGAACTCATGTACTCCGAGCTGTTGAAAGGAAAGATTGATGAGACACGGGAAGGCTAAGTCGACGGTGCGGGACATCCCGCACCAGACAAGCATAAAGTGGGCTAGACCTTGCCGGTCAATTCATCCATCAACGCCTTGACGGACAATACGCTGTCGATCCGATACGCATTCGTTCCGACGGTATAAAGCGGCTCTTCCTTGTCGGGATTATATCCCGCCGAGCTGAGCAGGCCGTTGCAGATGCAAAAATAATCTTTATTGTCGACCTTGGCAGGGCAAACCGTATACTTGCCCTCTTCGTCCTTGCTGAGGACATATCCCTTATCGCACTTCGGCGGCCGCAGCTGCTTTAGCGTCGACTGAAACATCGGCGATTCCAGAAGAATCCGGAACGGAAGTCCGCACGGCGAGCCGGGGCGATATGCAACAAATATATCTTCCTGCTTTGAACGGACAACCGCCTGCTTGTACGCTTCGGTTGCGCTGCTCTCTTTTGTCGCCAGAAATCGAGTCCCCATCTGAACGCCGTCGGCGCCCATTGCGACAAAACGTTTGATATCTTCATGGGTATAAATTCCGCCGGCCACGATTACGGGGATATCGCCGTATTTCAGCGCCATGTCTTTCACCGGCGGCAGCAGATTCTCGAGCTTGTTGGACTCCAGGTCAATCTGCTCCATCTTGAAACCGAGGTGTCCGCCGGCGAGCGGGCCTTCCAGCACAACCGCATCAGGCCGGTATTTGAAGCGATCCCACTTCTTGCAAATCAGCTCCAGTGCCCGCGCAGACGAAACGATCGGAATCAGCGCCGTATCCCTCGGCGGATGGATATCCGGCAGGCCAAGGGGAAGCCCGGCCCCGGAGATGATGGCATCTGCACCGCCGTCAATGGCGCCTTTCACGGAATCCACATAATCGCGCTGCAGGGCGACCATAATGTTGATTCCGGCAAAGCCGCCGGCGGCCTTCGCAAGCTCTATCTCTTCGCGGACCGCCTCATACGTCTTCACTTTTCTGCCTGTCCTCTTCGATACAAGGCGATCCAGACAGGCGCTCGATATAATCCCGAAGCCTCCCTCACGGGCAACCGCGCTCGCAAGCGGAGCAAGTGAAACGCCGACGCCCATGCCGCCCTGCACGACCGGCACAGTAATGGTCTTTCCCTTTATGCTGAGAACAGGCAGTCCCGAAGCGGTATTCGTCAAGAAATACTCCTCATGCAGCGAATCTGAGCCGATTATGCCCCAACGAGGCTGTAAAAACTGCGGACAGTCTCATATAATCTCTTATCGGGCAATCATTTAGCAATAGAAAAATCAAATATCGATATTCCTTGCTTCTAAGGCGTGTTCCGTAATGAAATTCTTTCGGGGTTCAACGGCATCCCCCATGAGCACGGTGAATATCTGGTCAGCATTGACCGCGTCCTCCACGCGCACCTGAAGGAGCGTCCGCTTTTCCGCATCCATGGTCGTATCCCAAAGCTGCTGCGGATTCATCTCGCCGAGTCCCTTGTAGCGCTGAATCGTGAGCCCTTTCTTTGAGGCCTCAAGCCCTATTGTCAGCAATTCCTTCAGCGTAGTGACCGTACGCCCTTCGCCCTTGAGCGCGATCTTGTACGGACGCTCACCGAAAATCGACGCCAGTTCCCGATAAATACCTGCGGCTTCCTTGAATTCCGGCAGAGCAAAGAGGTCATTGGAAAGCTTCAGCCGATAGTTATGGCGCGTCAATTCCACTTCATATGTTTCATGCTCTTCATCAAAGACCAGCTCTCCGGTCTTGAGGCTCTGAATCGCCTCTGCGAGTCGGCCGATCAACGCGGCCATTTGATCCTTGTCCTTGACGATTGATTTGTCGATATTCCAGACAAGAAGCTGTTCTATCACCTGTACATCCCGGCGCCGCCGCTCAAACCATGCGAGCACGCTGTCATACGAGGAGACCCTGCGGAGCAGCTGCACGAGCTTCTTGCCCGAAATATCTCCTGCCGGGCCTGCAACGACAATATCCTCGGCGGCCAATTCAAACAGCATCTTGGTGAGCGCGGATTCGTTCTGCACATATTTTTCGGTCTTGCCCTTCTTGACGCGGAAGAGTGGCGGTTGAGCGATGTACAGGTAGCCCTTTTCGATGATGTCGGGCATCTGACGGAAAAAGAACGTGAGAAGCAGTGTCCGGATATGTGCCCCGTCGACATCGGCGTCGGTCATAATGATTATCTTGTGATACCGGGTTTTCGCAATGTCGAAGTCGCCAGCACCGATGCCGGTTCCGAGCGCGGTAATCAGCGTTTTGATCTCGTCGGAGGTGAGCATTTTGTCGAAGCGCGCCTTTTCGACATTCAGAATCTTGCCGCGCAACGGTAAAATCGCCTGCGTTCGGCGGTCGCGCCCCTGTTTTGCCGAGCCGCCGGCCGAATCTCCCTCGACGATAAAGAGTTCTGAAAACGCCGGATCCTTTTCCGAGCAGTCCGCCAGTTTGCCCGGCAGCCCGGTATCTTCAAGGACACCCTTGCGCCGCGTCAACTCCCTTGCCTTGCGCGCAGCCTCGCGGGCGCGTGCAGCCTGGATCGCCTTTTCGATGATCTTTCGCGCTGTAGAAGGGTTTTCCTCATAATAGGTCGAAAGAACTTCGTTGGTTATCGATTCGACAATGCCCTTCACCTCGCTGTTGCCGAGCTTCATCTTCGTCTGTCCTTCGAACTGGGGGTTCGGCAATTTCACGCTGATTACAGCAGTCAGGCCTTCACGGATATCATCACCGGAGATCGACTCCTTGCCTTCCTTAATTATGCCTTTGGAAAGCGCATAAGTATTGGATGTGCGCGTCAGGGCGGATTTGAATCCGACGAGGTGCGTGCCGCCCTCGCGGGTATTGATGTTATTTGCAAAGGTGAAAATATTTTCCGCATACCCGTCGTTGTACTGCAGGGCCATCTCGACGACAATGCCGTCTTTCTCCCCAGTGACATGTATCGGTTTGGCATGAACAGGGGTTTTGTTTTTATTTAGGTGCTCGACAAAAGAGACAATCCCGCCTTTATAGAGAAACTCGCGGCTTTCCCCGATCCGTTCATCGGTAATCGTAATCATCAGCCCGCTGTTCAGAAACGCCAGTTCGCGCAGGCGCTGCGAGAGGACATCGCCGCTGAACTCCGTCGTCTCAAAAATCTCGGCATCCGGCTTGAATACGATCTTCGTCCCGGTGCCTTTCGTCTTGCCGACAACATGGAGCGCCGCAACGGGCTTGCCCCGCTCAAAGCGCTGCTGAAAAACCTGTCCGTCACGTTTGATCTCCATCTCGAGCCATTCGCTCAAGGCATTGACGACCGATACGCCGACGCCGTGGAGGCCGCCTGAAACCTTATAAGCGCTTGCCTCGAATTTTCCGCCTGCATGCAGCTCTGTCAGGACAATCTCGGCTGCTGTACGCCCCTTCGGATCGCCGGGATGGGGATCGGTCGGAATGCCGCGGCCATTATCGATGACCGTACAGCTGCCGTCGTGATGCAGAGTGACTTCGATTAGCGTGCAATAACCGGCCAGCGACTCGTCAACACTGTTGTCGACGACTTCATACACAAGATGGTGCAGACCGTCGATACCGGTCGAGCCGATATACATTGCCGGCCGCACACGAACCGCATCAAGCCCTTTCAGAATTTTTATATCTTCAGCCCCATATGTACCGTTGGGGTGTTCAACCTGCTCAATTTTATTTTCTTCCATGGATCTCCTTAAGAAATAACGGATTGCATCATAAGGATTCGTCGCAGACGACGCATCTGCGCAAGCCGTACATCAGTACCGCGATCGATTTATGGCCGGCACTCACATGCCGGATGAAAAAGCCCTCTGCCCAAGGCCTAAAGCCTCATCGGCATGACGACGCACTTATAATCTTCAGTGCCCTCTTCATTCATCAGCACCGGACTGAGCGGTTCGTTGAGCTTCATGATAACGGTCCCGGACTGCATGGCGCCTAGGGCATCGAGGAGATACCGGGCATTGAATGCAAGTGACATCGCATCGCCGGTATAGGAGACGGCGATTTCATCTTTTGCCTCGCCGATATCCGGATTCGAAGCCGAGACGACTAGAGCGGAAGTATCGAAATCAGCCTTGATCGCGCTGCTTCGCTCCTTGCTCATAATGGAAACTCTGCGGAGGGCCTTTGCGAATGATTCCCTGTCGACCGTCGCAATTTTGGTATTCCCCATCGGCAGGACCTGCTCATAACTCGGATAGGTACCCTCGATCAATCTCGTAAGAAACTCGATGGAGCCGAGGCTGAAAAGCAGGTGGCTCTTGCCGAGGTGAATCCGCACAGGCGCATCGTCATCCGAAAGGAAACGACGTAGCTCGCCCACCGACTTGCGTGAAACAATCAGTTTGCGCTCGTCTTTCAGGCTCAAGGGAATCGACTTCTGCGACAAGGCAAGCCTGTGGCCGTCCGTGCCGACAACACAGAGCCCTCCATCCGGCTTGAGATGAAACAAAAGCCCGTTCAGAACGTAGCGGGTATCGGATTCACCGGCCGCATAGATCGTCTTTTCTATTATTTCACGCAAGAGGGAGGATTCTATCGGTATCTCTTCGGTTTCATCCGACGCGATTGAAGGCCATACCGGAAATTCCTCATCCGACAGCCCTGCAAGCCGGAAAACACTCTTACCGGATTTCACCTTTATCCACTGTTTTTCGGACAATTCCAGGGTCACTTCGCCGTCCATTTCGCGGACAATTTCAAAGAGCTTCTTCGCCGGGATACATGCGCGGCCTTCTTCAAGAACTTCCAGGGCTATCGGCTCTTTCATGGCGGTCTCAAGGTCGGTTGCGGTGATCGAGGAGCCGTCCTTTGCTGCGGTCAGGAGAAAGTGATTAAGAATTGGCATGGTGTTCTTTTTTTCGACAATGTTCTGAATGTCGGAAAGCTTTTTATACAGTTCCTCCCGCTGGACCTTGATCTTCATATATCCCTCCTTGAGATTATCCTTTCTTCGCTCAATCGCCTATTGCTTTAGCCGTTTTATGATGTTTTCTACTGTTTTGTTGAAGGTCTCGTCCTGCGCCCGCTTCGCGTCGACCTGCTTACATGCATAAATAACCGTCGCATGGTCCTTGCCGCCGAAGGCAGCCCCTATCTCCGTAAGAGACATTTGCGTCAGCTGCTTCGTGATGTACATGGCAATCTGACGTGCATTGGATATCTCCCGTGTGCGGCGTTTCGCCTTCAGATCGCCGGGTTTCATGCCGAAAAAGTCGCATACCTCGCGCTGAACACGATCCACGGTTATTGGCCGATCGTCATCGGATATCAGGTCCTTGAGCACGTTCTTCGCAAGAGCAAGGTCTATCGGGACGCCGACAAGAGAAGCATGCGCGCCGAGTTTTATGAGACATCCCTCCAGATCGCGGATATTCGACTTCACCCGGTTTGCAATAAAATAGGCGACATCTTCGGGAATCTTCATGTGGTCGGCTTCGGCCTTTTTGTAAAGAATTGCCATCTTGGTTTCGACTTCCGGAGGCTGTATGTCCGCGATCAGGCCCATGCTGAAGCGCGACCGCATACGATCCGTGATATCGGAGATATCCATCGGGGCACGATCGCTCGAAATGACGATCTGCTTTTGTTTCCCATACAACGCGTTGAAGGTATGAAAGAATTCTTCCTGTGTCGCGGTCTTGCCGGCGATGAACTGGATATCATCCACCAAAAGGACATCTGCATTGCGATATTTTTCTTTAAAATCAGACATTCGCTCATGACGCATGGCCGAAACGACCTCATTCACAAACTGTTCCGAAGAAACATAATGCACGCCCATTCCGGGATTCTTGTCGACTATCATGTTGCCGATGGCGTTCATAAGATGTGTTTTGCCGAGACCGACGCCTCCATAGAGAAACAGGGGGTTGTACGCGGTTCCGGGATTTTCCGCGACACGTTTTGCGGCAGCATGAGCAAACTGGTTCGACGGCCCGACGACAAACGTGTCGAACATATGCTTCGGATTGAGATGGATGCCTCTGCTCGCAAGTTTTGTTCGCCGATTTTCGAGCCGTGAATCAATTTTTTTAAGAGTTTCATCTTCCTTGCCGACAATGCGGAACTTTACCCCTACCCGTTGCTCGGTTACGGCTTCAATGCTTTCGCTGAGAATCATAGGGTAATTGTCGTCAATCCATTCTCTAAAGAAACGATTCGGAATCTCGAAATAGGCTGTTTTATCTTTAATTTGAATGAGTTTCATAGGTTTGAACCAAAGCTCAAACGAACCCTCGCCCACCTTGCCGGAGATCAGATCGAGCACCTTTTCCCACACTTCTTCTTTCTGCTGCAGCATCACCATCACCGTTGCAAAATCCCGCTATTTCTATTTATTTTCAACATGTTTTTCACAATTGTTAAGAACCTCTTCTGCCAGTCCTGCTAATTATAGCGTAATAAGAAAAAGCAGAGCAATAAATGTTGAAGGCCCTGTGAAGATAGTATCTCGAAATGTGAAGAGATATTTCCTCGTGAAAACAGGTGGAGATTTCATCTGCGCAATTTCCAATCAATATTCCTTACCATTCAATATGTTGTTTTTCTTTTTCACTTCTTAACCGCGCTAACTACCACTACTATTCATTTCTTTAATATTTAAATAATAATAGATGAAAGAACAGAGGAACCTATTTTTTCTTTGCACCCATTTTTAAATATCCCTCGATAAAGGCGTCGATATTTCCATCAAGAACAGCATCGACATTCCCGCTTTCAATGGATGTTCTATGATCTTTTACCAGCCGATACGGTTGCATAATATACGAGCGGATTTGACTTCCCCATGCAATGTCTTTTTTATCACCTATTATCGTATCAAGCTTCTTTTCGCGCTCGCGTACCTGAAGATCGTAGAGCCTGGATCTCAGAACCTTCATCGCCAGTTCTCGGTTTCTGATCTGAGAGCGCTCGCTTTGACACGAAATAATAATCCCTGTCGGTATATGGCTGAGTCGAACAGCGGACGATACCTTGTTGACATGCTGGCCGCCCGCACCCGATGCACGAAACGTATCAATCTTGATGTCCTCTTCCCTGATGTCGACGGAGACATTATCCTGAATCTCGGGGTATACAAGAACTGCGCTGAATGATGTATGTCGTCTCTTGTTGGCGTCGAAAGGAGATATCCTCACCAGACGGTGCACGCCAGCCTCGGCTTTGAGATAGCCATAGGAAAAGTCTCCGGAAACACTGAACGTAACGCCTTTAATGCCGGCCTCTTCTCCGGACTGATGGTCGATTATTTCCGTCGCGTAGCCATGTCGTTCAGACCAGCGAAGATACATTCGCATGAGCATCTCGGCCCAATCCTGGCTTTCGGTGCCTCCGGCGCCGGGATGAATGGTAACAATCGCATTGTTGCGATCGACTTCACCGGAAAGCAGGAGTTGAAGTTCTATCTCGTCGATTTTCTTTTCGAGAGATTCGATTTCGAGAGAGAGTTCATTCAGAAACAGTTCTCCATCATCCTCACCGAGTATATCCAGAGATTCCTCAAGGTAGTGCACTTTCTGAACGGCGTCTTCTACCGGGTGAAGAGTATTGGAGAGCTGCGTCTTCTGTTTTTGCAGTTCCTTTAATGTTTCGGGATTCGACCAGACCTCTTCTTTGGAAAGCTCCTGCTCAAGAGCCGCCAGCCGTTCATGGATTGAAGCTACATCAAAGATAACCTCGGAGGGAACTTATGCGTCCTTTGAGGACGGTGAGTCTCTCTTGAAATTCGGAAGGGGTCATCATGAAAAAACCTCCGGAAACTAAACGTTATATTTCTTGAAAAAGAGAATGACGGATAGTGCGATACAGAAAAAAGAGAACAAATCCCCATATTTTGTATAAAAAGTGATGGTCCGGTCCGTTTTGATGTCATTAACCAGAATAGTCCGGGTCATCAGCTCCGTAGTTTTGCCGATACGTCCGTTACTGTCGATAAATCCAGAAATTCCGCTGTTGGCAGCTCTCACAACAGGCTTGCGATTCTCGATAGCCCGAAAAACCGCCATGCTGAAATGCTGATACGGTCCGTTTGTCGTACCAAACCATGCGTCATTCGTAATCGTGACGAGAAAATCGCCGCCGCGAACGAAAAACTTTCGCGCCAATCCAGGGAATATTATTTCATAGCAGATGAGCGTCGGAAAACTTCCGAAGGGTGTCACCGCCTGAATGTAACTGTCACCGGAGACATAATCGCCGATTCCATACGCCAACTTGTCCACGAAGAAGAGAACCTGCCTCAAGGGGACATACTCGCCGAATGGAACTAAATGAATTTTATCATAGAGATAGGAGAGCGATCCATCTTTGCTGAGGAGTGCGGCTCCGTTGGTGAACACAGGTTGCTTAGGATCGCGCTGGAGGATGGTGCCGAAAAGCAGATAGGCGTCGAGCCTCTTTTGGAATGCCTGAAGCTGTTCCGTATAATCTATGTCGCGCTCGAAAACAAAGGGGATTGCCGATTCAGGCCAGACGATCATTTGAGGCGCTGTCTGTACGGCACTACTCGTAAGTT
Organism: Dissulfurispiraceae bacterium; assembly: GCA_035319145.1. Lineage (GTDB taxonomy): Bacteria > Nitrospirota > Thermodesulfovibrionia > Thermodesulfovibrionales > Dissulfurispiraceae > JAAYUK01. The sequence goes on from DATHDH010000052.1 coordinate 15,358, forward strand.
CCTGATATATGGTTATGACGGAATGCCGAAAGGCGGGATCCCATTTTTTGTCCTGCGCGATATTTCCCTGGATAACGGCAACACGAACGGTTTCCGCGGTTCTGTCCTGATTGAGCCGCCAATATCCATAAACGAGTGAAAATATGAGCGAAACGCCGAGCAGGACCGCACCGGCCAATGTCGGTAAATATGCAAAGAGAGGTCTGTCGGAATGTCTTTTCCTGAGAATAAGCATGTCGACGACAGCTCCATTCACTGCCATGACGAGAAACGATATGCCGTAAATGCCGACGATGTCCGCGATTTGAATCATCGGAAGAAAACGTGTCTGGCTGTAACCGAGACTCGACCAGGGGAAGCCGGTCAGCAGATAGGAACGGCCGAACTCCCCGACGGTCCAGAAGAGCGGCGCTATCAGCATCGCCGGCAGATGAGAACGTCGGAGAAGCGATGAGAACATGACCGAAAAGACCGCGGGATAAAGGGCAAGATAGCAGCAGAGCAGCACGATAAGCAGCAGGCTCGGGACAAAAGGAATACCGCCATAGTGATGGACCGAGTAATAGATCCAATAAATTGTTCCAAAAAAATATGACAAGCCGAAAAGAAATCCGGCGCGGAAGGCGTCTTGTTTATTAAGCCCGTACAGGCTGTACAGAAGCGGAACCAATGCAAACCATGCGATCGGAAATAAATCAAAGGGAGAAAAGGCAAAAATCAGGAGAGCGCCTGAGCCGACAGCAGCTGCAAACCAGGGTTGTATCTGAATTTGTTGTCTTTTCATCATCGAATGATTCAGCGTTTTTTATGTTATCATAAATGCGTTATGCCTGCTATCGTGGTTATCCCGGCACGCTATGGAGCCTCGCGATTCCCCGGGAAACCTCTCACCCTAATTGCCGGCAAACCGATGATTCAGCATGTCTATGAAAACGCCCGTCGCGCCGCCCGCGTTCATGGTGCTTATGTCGCCACCGATGATCAGCGCATATCCTCTGTTGTGCAGGCATTCGGAGGCAATGCCGTCATGACTTCAGCGGCTCATCAGTCGGGTACTGACAGGATTGCCGAAGCCGTCAAACGTATTTCGGAATCAGGGGTTCCGATCGGCCCGAACGATGTCATTGTAAACGTTCAGGGCGACGAGCCGCTTATGCAGCCTGCGATGATTGACCAGGTCATTGCCCTCATGGACGACAGCAATGCCGCAATCGGGACACTCGCCAAGCCGATTGATGACGCCGCTTCGATATATAATCCGAATATCGTAAAGGCTGTTATTGCGCGGAACGGTTACGCCCTTTATTTCTCCCGCGCCCCAGTCCCGTATCACCGCGACCTCTTCGCTTCAGGCGAACGAGGGCTTTCTGAAACGGTTGTGCGGAACGTGCGGATGCTCCGCCATGTCGGAATTTATGCATACAGAAGGGCTGCTCTTGAAGTGTTCTCATTGTTCGATCCGTCGCCCCTTGAGGCGATAGAAAAACTCGAACAGCTTCGGGCGCTCGAAAACGGATTGCCAATAAAGGTCGGTATAACTGATATAGATACCATCGGCGTCGATACGCCGGAAGATCTCGAAAGGGTTGAACTATGGCTAAGTACATCTTCGTAACCGGAGGGGTAGTTTCAGCGCTGGGTAAGGGGATAGCGGCGTCGGCAATGGCAGCGCTCCTTGAGGCCAAGGGGCTTCGTGTTGCCATACAGAAACTCGATCCCTATATCAATGTGGATCCAGGCACGCTGAGCCCCTTTGAGCATGGAGAGGTCTTTGTCACGGACGACGGCTGTGAGACTGACCTTGATCTCGGCCATTATGAACGCTTTACAAGCTTTCGCGCCTCCGTGGTAAATAATTATACGACCGGAAAAATCTACTTCAACGTCATAACCAAGGAGAGGCGCGGCGACTATCTCGGAGCGACGGTTCAGGTGGTCCCCCACATTACGGACGAGATCAAGGAGGCGATTAAGTCTGCTGCCACGCCCGATCTCGATATCCTGATCGTCGAGATCGGCGGCACCGTCGGTGACATCGAAAGCCTGCCTTTTCTGGAAGCCATCCGCCAGTTCCGCTACCACGTCGGCAAGGAAAACGTCTTATACATGCATCTGACGCTTGTTCCCTTCATCAAGACGGCCGGCGAACTCAAGACGAAACCGACGCAGCACAGCGTGAATGAACTGCGCGAGATCGGTATTCAGCCTGACGTCCTTCTCTGCAGAACCGAACATCCATTGCCGCCCGAAATGAAACGGAAGATAGCGATTCACTGCAACCTCGATGCCGATGCGGTCATCGCGGCGCTTGATGTCTCGACAGTCTATGAAGTCCCGCTGGCCCTGAAGGCGGAAGGGCTCGATCGCCTCATCGATAAGAAATTGCAGTTGAACGTAACGCCGCCCAATACCGCCGCATGGGAAAACGTCGTTGAACGCATCAAGCATCCCAAGCATGAGACGACCATAGCGATCGTCGGCAAGTATATCGGGCTGAGGGATTCTTACAAGAGCCTTGAAGAGGCCCTGATACACGGCGGGATTGCGAACAATGCCCGCGTCAATCTGAAATGGGTTGACGCCGAAGCTATAGAAAAGAAGGGTCCAGAAGCATTGCTGGATGATGTTGACGGTATTCTTGTGCCCGGCGGATTCGGAGTCCGCGGTGTTGAGGGAAAGATACAGGCGATCCGATTCGCCCGCGAAAAGAAAGTGCCCTATTTCGGCATCTGCCTCGGCATGCAGCTTGCGGTCATCGAGATTGCGCGCCATCTCTGCGGCATCAAGGCCAACAGTACTGAATTCGATGTGAATGTGGCTGATCCGATAATTTATCTGATGGAACGCTGGTACAATCATCGCACCGGTACCGTTGAGGTTCGCACGGCGGAATCGCAGATGGGAGGCACGATGCGTCTTGGTGCATATCCCTGCGTTCTAACTGACGGGACGCTTGCCTATGCGGCGTATGGCACCAGGGAGATTGCAGAGCGCCATCGCCATCGCTATGAGTTCAACAACAAATATCGTGAAGTGCTCGCGCTGCGCGAAGTCGTATTCAGCGGCCTTTCGCCCGACAATGAGCTTGTCGAGATTGTGGAACTGAAGAATCACCCGTGGTTTCTCGGATGCCAGTTCCATCCGGAATTCAAGTCGCGTCCGCGCGAACCGCATCCGCTCTTCACCGCCTTCATCGAGGCATCGCTCAAAGCGAAGATGGATTTCTTTCCGGAGGCGTAGCCTGCAGTCTTCATATCAGGTAAAAGCATCATTGATGCGAATATGGGAAATCCATCACCAGTGGCGGGAAAAGGTTGTGCACAAATGCGAGGATGAACTACGGATAGGATTTCCGGACCTTGTCTCCGGCCTCGGAGAGGCGTTCGAGAAGGGTCTTGAGAAAGACCTTGTGAAACCGCAACTGACAATTCGGAGATGCCTGCTCGATAGCTGAGTTATTCATTTCGAGAAGTGTGACATCATTGAGCGACAGAATGCTCGCCGTCCGTTTCGCTTTCGTGAGGTAGCCCATTTCGCCGAAACAGTCGCCTTCAACCAGAATGGCGACATTCTTCTCTCCCTTGATGACCGACACCTGTCCATGCACGATGATAAAGAAGGTCTCATCTATCGAACCTTCCGTAACGATTCGGGAGTTCGGCGGATATTCGCGCCAGATCATCGCCCGCAGGACCTCCCACAACTCTGATTCGGTAAAATCCCTGAAAAAGGTGAGCCTGCGGAGGATATTGAACCGCTCCGATTGATCGATCTTCTCCTCGGAATCCTTGAGATTGATATAGGTTAGGCTGAGATCGGTGGCAAACTGCACCCCCGTTTTATAACGCTCCGACAGCCTCTTGCTGAGAGCCTTCGTGACTATGGTCTCAAGCGTCTTGGGAACGTCCGACCGATAATAGCGGATGGGAAGCGGTTCTTCGTAAAGGATCTTGCGCACCACGCTCGAAAAAATATCCGCATGAAACGGCGAGCGACCGGTCAGCAGCTCATACATGAGCACTCCCAGGGAAAAGAAATCGGTCTGTTGCGTGAGTGGCTCTTCGCGGATCTGCTCGGGTGACATATACGCCGGCGATCCGATAAGTCCTACGGGTTGTGTGGTATCGGAGCGGAGGATTTGAGCAATGCCGAAATCACTGATCTTGATATCATACTGCTCCGTAATCAGAATATTGCCCGGCTTGATGTCGCGATGAATGACCCCCTGGCGGTGCGCATAGTCGAGTGCTTTCGCGCATTTGAATATTATTTCGACAACCTGCTCGACAGGGAGCAGTGAATCAATGGTGCAATGATCCTTGAGCGTCCTGCTTCCCTGCACATATTCCATCGCGATGTAATAATACGGCCCGTCTGCGCCGGCATCGAAGAGCTTTACGATATTGGGATGGCGCAGCATTCCCGCAATGCGTGATTCATTGAAAAACATCTTCTGGAATTTCTGGATGTATGATTCGTCGCGAACGCCGATGGTTGAAGCGACCTTGATTGCAACATCGCGGTTCTGGTAGCGGTCGAATCCGAGATAGACGGTTCCCATGCCACCTTTTCCGATCTCCCGGACCACTTCATACTTGCCGACCTGCTGAATGGGAAGATCCTGATCAGGTGCTTGCATGTCCGGCAGTCTTTCTATCCCTTGACGTAGAATTGCAGTTTCAGCCCCGGCACCTCTACGACGTCGCCGTCTTTCAGATCATACCGCTCTGAAATATCGCGCCCGTTCACCTTCGGCAGTTTGTGTTTCGCCGCCGGGCTGATGAAGTACCCTTCTTTACGGCGATTGACGAGCGCGACAACCCTCGGCGTGAAGAATCCCCTCAGGCGAATGCCCGCGGACGAGTCCTTGCCGACCGTTGTAACGCGGTCATGCAACTCATATTCCTTCTGGTCGCTCTTTCCTTCTATCACAACGAATCCACCGAGGAGGTCAGGCTTGCCGGGCGGAGGTGCCGCGCTATGGGGTTCGGACGATCGGCCGAGCAGCTGCTGCTGCACCCGCGGATCCATGACGATAGTCTCGTCCATAGTCTTGGGGCGCTGAGAAGGCTGGGGCTCGGGCTCGGCAGGTTTCAATTCCGGGGCGATAAATTCGATGACATGTTTGCCGATGAGGATCTGATCGCCATGACGAAGCTCCTTGTTGGTAACCCTGACACCGTTCACATAGGTGCCGTTGAGGCTTCCCATATCTTCGAGGAGATAGCGGTCTTTGTCCTTCAGAATCTTGGCATGAAATCCCGACACCGCAAGGTTGTCAATCGCGAGATCGTTTTCGGGCTTTCTTCCGAGCATGACATGATTCTTCTCGATCGTGATTTCTTTCAGGACAGCGTCCTTAAATTTCAGTACCAGTTTCGCCATAATCCTCCTCCTTGTTCCTGCTCAGCAAAAGATTAACGTCTTTTCTGAATATATGCAACAATTACCGTAATGTTATCGCGTCCGCCGTTCTTATTGGCGAGTTGAACCAGCCGGGAGCTTGCCCTGAAAGGATCCTTAGTGCTTTTGAGGACTGCCAGGATCTCGCTGTCTGGAATCATATTGGTCAATCCGTCGGAACAGACAAGCAGGATGTCTTTATCCGCAAGTTCGAGTTCGTCGATATCCGCCCGTATATCAGGTATCACGCCGATAGCCTTGGTCAGTATGTGGCGGCTGCGCCCGGTTTCATCCACCTTTCCGTCTGCAAGCTGTTCGGCGGCAACCGTATGATCATCGGTCAGCTGCTCTATGGCATCATGCCGTATGAGATAGGCCCTGCTGTCGCCGACGTGGGCAATACTGGCCCGCGCGCCGTCAAGAAGAATAGCGGTAAGGGTCGTCGCCATTTTCTGCAGCTGCGGATTCTTTTCGGCGGTTTCATGTATCTTCACGTTCAGTGCGCTGAACGCGGCGGAAAGCTGGCGGGATGTCTCCATCATATCTGTTCCGACTTCTCCAGCTTCATCGTCAGACCCTTTTTTCAGATATTCCGTGAGCAGGTCAATTGCCATGCGACTTGCTATCTCGCCCGATGCGCGACCGCCCACCCCGTCGGCCACTGCGAGCAGCCCGATCTGCCGGTCGATACAATAAGAGTCTTCATTCCGCTCCCGGACGGTACCGACGTCTGTCTTGCCGCCCGCAATCGCACGGAGCGAGGTAGTCTCGATGATTTCGGAATCGACCGGCTCATCGGATCGCTTCGGATCGGCCGCCGTGCGGATCAATAGCAGAAGAAGCGATGCAGCCAGAAACAGGAGCGGATAGGCTATCTTTACCCAGATGCTGTGTGTCAGAAAGAGCGCAAAGGCAGCAGCGCTCCAGATGGCGAATATCCCGCCTGAGAGAATGGCGGCAAGGCGGGGACGCGAGTTCCAAAATCCGAATAAAGTTGCGGCAATGAAAAGAATAACCATGAGTTCGGCAGGAAGCGCCCATATTGGCCTTGAGACTGATATCTGCGCAAGAAGATTGTCGATTGCGTATGCAACGATATCGACGGAAGGCAGCAGCCCGGTCGGCTGGGCCGGCAGCATTTCGAACGGCATATTATGACGATGACCGATCAGGACAATGCGATCTTTGATGATCGCCTCAGGTATGCGATCCTGAATGAGATCGGCGAATGATACGATGTTCTGCGAGGGCACGGCACGCGGCACCAGCTGAAGCCGCGATCCGTCGAACAGCCGGGCGGTAATGTCCCCTGCAATGATCTGAGACCCGTTAAACGTGGCCTTCTGAACCGGGATATTGCGCTCAATCAGTGCCATCCTGAAGGCCAGCGAAGGATAGAGGCGATTCTCGTAAAGGATAAAGGGCTGATCACTTCTGACCGATCCGTCAATGTCGCGTCCGACGTTAATGTGGCCGAGACCTGCGGAGCTCTCCGCAAAAGCCGCCAGTGGGGCCGAGATAAGCGAGGACGCTTCAAACAGTACATTGGCGGGGGCATTGATCGAATTCCGTAGGAGATAATCGGAAAGTTGTTCAGTCTTTTTCCCGGAAGCAGGTTCGTTCATAACGAAAGCCAGGGGCAGCACGACATTGGGAACCGCCGTCAGGGCCGCTTTAAAGGCAGTGTCAGCATCAATCCGCTGTTCGGCCTCTTTCAGGAGCGGCAGGACGACGGTCTTCAGGGCGGAAATCGATTGGGACATGACGGCGTTCTGTATCTTCCGCTTTTCGTTTTCGTTTAAATGGGAGAAGAGGGCGGTAATCTGGGTCGGGCGCAGCAGCTTCGGATCGGTTTCTATCTTGCGGATGATATCCCGGATTTCGCTCAGGCCCGGGTTCGGGTCTTTTTCTGCATACAGGATGGTCAGCCCTATCTGTTTGGCGCCGTGCTTATTGAGCGTTGTGATTGCCTGCGCAAAATAGGTTCTCGGCCACGGCCAGCTGCCGAGCCTGTTCGCGCTCTCCTGGTCGATGCTCACGATGGTTATGGGAGCAGTTGCAGAGCCGGGCAGCAAAGAGGTCCGCAGGTCGTATAATTTGGCCTCAAGGCGCTCCGCCGGCTCCCACGTCAGCCATGCTGCAAGGCATGACGCAATCGCGATTGCCATGAGCAGAATCGCAAAAACAGTCGATGTCCGGGTGCGCATCATAAATTAATCAAAAATAACAGGCAGTTATTTTCTGCCCGCTGTCAGGCTCAAGGCGTCTTTCGTTATATATTTATAGGCCATCGTATCTCTTATCGGCGAAAAGAGAACGAAAATTAGCGCTGATGCACTATACTAGTGAAAAATTCTTGTCGGCGGGCATATCACCTCATGAGCAACGACATAAAACAGGGCACTCTTGCCAATATCGGCGGCAATCTCCTCGAAAAGACGGTGCAGGAGATCTTTGTCTCGAAAGGGTTTCGCCTGCTGAAATACGGCGACTGGAAAGACAGTCTGGCGGTCTACGGCGACGAATTGTTGCTGACGAATGTCCCGTACACCTCGATCTACGGTCATCGCGGCACGACTGAGTTCCTCGCGATGTCCGCAAAAAACGGCTTTTCAATGCGGATCGAGTGCAAATGGCAGCAATCCGCAGGCTCGGTCGACGAAAAACTCCCCTATTTATATCTGAACGCGGTGGAGTCGATGCCGGAAGATTGGATCGTCATCATCATTGACGGCGGAGGCTTCAAGGAAGGGGCTGTGGAGTGGCTAAAAAATTGTGCTGCCGAGCAGCGATATTCCGGCAATAAGGCAAAGAAGATTCAGGTATTCAGTCTCGCCGAGTTTATGGCGTGGGCAAACCGACTGCTGCGCTGACCGGCGGATGAAGCGGTCTAACACAGGACAAATGTGAGCTTGACGAAAGGGCCTGACTAAAAATCCGGGAACATTTTCAGAACAAGCTTCTTGTTCTGATCGAGCGTCGTCTGCGCCGTCAGGATCCCGCCTTCGATATACTGTAGGCTAAAGCCCTCGTATCCCCGCGAGATCAGCCCTTTCGCATCTGCCGGACAGCCGCGCTCGCAACCGGCAATGCCCCGTATCATCTGCTGGATAAGACCTCGCAGGTCGAGAGCGGCGACGCTTGTATGGTTCGAAGCGGCGAGCTCTTGAATGCGGGCAATTATGCCATCGAGATCCGGGCGAAAGGGGTCGGCTATCGGCATTGAAGCTGATGCGCCGTCAAAGGAAGCCTCCAGAAGCACTGATACCTCCCGAACAAAATAGGTGGCAGGCAAAAAAGCCTGTTCGGAGAAAAGCAACCTTTTATAAAAAAACCACATCATCGCGATGTGGTTTCTCGTGAAAAGTATGGTGCCGAAGGCGGGACTCGAACCCGCACAGGTTTCCCCACACGCCCCTCAAACGTGCGTGTCTACCAATTCCACCACTTCGGCGACCAAACTGATAAGGTTTAAATATACCAGTTATTCCAACGACGTTTCAAGTCAGCGACCGCTACAACTTCTGCGCCGAACGGGCGAGGACCACGACGTTCACGGCGGCGGTCCCTGCTTTTTTCTGGACGGCGGCGCACTCGCGGACCGTCGCGCCGGTCGTCATGACATCATCCACCAGAAGAACTCTGAGCCCCTGAACCGAGGAGTTTGCAGAAAATGCCCCCCGAAGGTTCTTCAGGTGAGCCTTTCTGTCTACACGGACTTGCAGCGGGGTGGTCTTATTTTTTGCGAGGATGTCTATTCTCAGCGGAATATGCAGATCCGCGGCGAGATGTTTTGCGATGAGAGCCGTCTGATTGAATTCGCGCTCCCGAAGGCCATCGATATGGAGCGGCACGGGCACGACGGCGTCGGATTCAGGGAACGGCAATCCGGCAAGCAGCAATGCGAGCGGCTTTGCAAGATGGCGCAATTTGCCGAACTTCAGCAAATGTATCGCCTCCTTCATGCGCCTTCGTATCGGCCGAAAGCGATGGCCTGTACATAGGGCGGCGGGATTGATATGCATTCACTGCAGAACTCCATGACATCAGAAACAGTGGGCAGACCGCATCGTCGGCAGGCAGGGGGCCGGTGTACGGCCTGACAGAAGACCAACATCTGCTGCAAAGCGGTTGTGCAGGAGAGCCTTGTGCGTCAGCATTGCAAACAGGGCATCGCGTCGGGAAAAGAAGGCCGAGCAGCGAGGAGACGACCACGGCACCGGTCATTCCGAAAGAGCGGAGTTCTGATAGACGAGGACGAAGCCCTTTTCGGACAGGGAATACACTTTTTCCGTATACTCTCCGCAGCCGTCCCAGCATTCGTGCTGAAGCATGAAGTAGAGCCTGCCGTCGATGCGAAAAACGGCCGCAATACGTGCTTGTGCATCAATAAGTTTCACGCTTCCCTTTGCATACCAGAAAAGGGGGCCGTAGACATCGTCTTCCTTGGAAGGCCGGCTCGTGGCATACTGTGCCAGAAACATATCCGATCTCTTCGCGAATGGCTTGTAGAGCAACGGCTCCGATTTGAGCGTCCCCGCGAAGGTGTTGTTCATCGCGGCAGTGAGATGTCCGTTTCTCACCGCAGTATCCACGCTTGTGCGGATAGCGGCTGAATCTTCCTCTTCGAATTCGAGGCTCTCAAAGTTCTTGGGCTGCCTGCCGCGGTACGCCAGATAATAATCCGCATTGTCGCAGCCGTCCCACTCGACCGGCGTCATCATGAATTCAGCTCCGACCTCGCGTTCCAACATTACCGCCTCGCGGGTTTCCGCCTGACAGAGCACCTCGTCGGAAAGCAGATACACGGGGAGCCCTTCTTTGAGTACACCGACGAGGCAGATATCTTCGTCGATCTCTTTCGGGCTGCTCCCGTCGCACGAGAAGATGCTGATAAACGGCGATGGGCCGGCACCGGCAAAAGCCTGCACAGTAATCAGCAACATGCACAAGAAAAAGCAAAGGATAAGTTTCGTCATGGCCGAATGGTTCCTTCTTATTGGTTATGGCCGATTCTAGCCGACTTAATAGATTAATGCAAGAGCGAAGAAGAAAATTGATACTCAGCGTGATATTCATTTCTCGCGAGCAAAGACATGCCGTGATATCAACAAAGCCTGCATCCTCATTGTCCGGGGTGTTACTGCCGAAGTGTTAGCCAGTAGTTCCGGAGCGCCTGCTCGATCATGGGCCGATCCAACCCAAGCTCATCATGCTTTGCTTTGTAGCCCAGGTATGCCACGATTGCAGTGACCTCTGCCGGAGAGAAATTCTGAAACTGATCGGCCATTGCTTCTAACCAAGTCCAGCTCCCGTAGCGGCGCTCGTTGACCGGGATATCGAGCTGGCCATCGACAAGGCCATGCCAAAGATGGAGCAGCGGATTCGCCTGTTGCAGCTCGTCCCGCAGGTCAGCCAGGAGATACGCCGGCAGGTAGTATCGGAACGCCTTGTTCGAGAAGAACGAGAGAGCGGAGCCAAAGCCATCCGGCGCTTGATCGATGAACGCAACGTCCACCTGTCTCCAGTCGGGCACGTGTTGGAACTCGGCCTCCAGCAGGAACGGCTCATCACCCTCACTACTGTCGCGCAGGCAGCTGGAGTCGAGCGGGGGCGTGTTCTCGAACGCCGCGCGGATCTGGTTTTCACGCCGATCGCGCTCGTCGCTCATGCTGTGTCTTAAAATTCGGCCACACCTGAGCGCTGACCAGAGCTGCGTATCGTGCATACACACATACTTTAAACGCTGCGCCGAACTCTATTTTCAATCGTAACATGCACCATTATGGCAAAAGGTAATGTGCACGATTTCAGGAAGGAGTTAAGCATGGGCTGCTCATGAATTTAATGGCGTCAGTGATACTGTAACTCCTAGCACGGCAATGGCGCCTACTATACAGGCTCCCCCCGGTTTGATTTATACTAATGGCACCTTTTTTGGGTGCACTGCTTAAGGAAATGTCTCTATTTCAGACTCATCTGCTTTTGCCGCTTAGCCAAGATGTGCACATCGAGAGGTTGCCCTCACTGCGTTATTCCCGAATGAGGCAGAAAGATATTTCATAAAGGAGTTGTATCATGAAAGAAAAACCAGCGCAGAAACCTGCTGTTCCCCATTTCAGTTCCGGTCCCTGCTCCAAGCATCCGGGGTGGTCGCTTCAGGAGCTTGGCGCCTACCTGCCGGGCCGCTCGCACAGAGCCGCGGTGGGCAAGGAGAAGCTGAAAGCGGCGTGTGAAAGTATCAAACCGATCCTCAACATTCCAGCTGACTACAAGGTCGGTATTTTTGCGGGCTCCGACACCGGCGCATTTGAGTGCGCCATGTGGTCGCTGCTTGGGCCGCTGCCGGTGGATGTGCTCTGCTGGGAAAGCTTCGGCAAGGACTGGGCAACGGACATCACGAAGCAGCTGAAGCTGAATGCCACGGTTTATGAAGCGCCGTATGGTCAGCTTCCGGATCTTGCAAAAGTGAACTTCGCAAATGACGTTGTCTTCACCTGGAACGGCACAACCGGCGGCGTGAAGGTTCCGAACGGCGACTGGATTCCGGACAACAGAAAGGGCATTACGCTGTGCGACGCTACCAGCGCCCTGTTTGCGATGGAAATTCCGTGGGAGAAGATCGACGTACTCACGTTTTCGTGGCAGAAGTGCCTTGGCGGCGAAGGCGGCCACGGTATGATGGTGCTCTCTCCGCGTGCGGTTGCGCGTCTTGAAAGCTACGATCCGGCTTGGCCGATGCCGAAGATCTTCCGCATGAAGAAGAGCGGCAAGCTCAATGAGGATATTTTCAACGGTTCGCCGATCAACACGCCGTCGATGCTCTGTGTTGAGGACTGGCTCTGCGCGCTCGAATGGGCAAAGCAGCAGGGCGGACTGCCAGGCTTGATGAAGATCTCCAACGACAGCCTCGCTGCTGTTGAAGCATGGGTTGCGGGCAGCAAGTACTTCGGATTCCTTGCTGAAGACAAAGCGATCCGCTCCAACACCTCGGTCTGTCTGAAGGTGGTCGATCCGAAGTTCACCGCGCTTTCGGCGGACGATCAGAAGGCGACCGCAAAGAATATTGAAAAGCTGCTCGCGTCCGAGGGCGTTGCGTATGACATCAATGCATACAAGGCGGCTCCGACCGGCTTCCGCATCTGGTGCGGCCCGACCGTTGCAACCGCTGACGTGAAGCTCTGCGTCGAGTGGCTTGAATGGGCGTATGAGCAGGTAATGTGCAAGTAACTCGCGAGGGTTGCTGTGTAATTAAATCAAGAGGCCGCCCCCGAAAGGGCGGCCTCTTTGTATCTTTACTGCAGACTATTCGATCTGCCGAAATGTCTAGAACTGCTCGTTCAAAATAATTATCTCGTCGCGCTTCTGTCCGGTCGATACGATATCGATAGGAACCTGGAGCAGCTGTTCAATCTTCCGGATGTATGCCTGTGCATTCTTCGGGAGTTGATCAAATCGTGTCGCGCCGCATGTGCTGGCCTTCCATCCCGCCACCTCTTCGTAGACAGGCGTGCACAACTCAAGCGTGTCGAGGTCTTTCGGGAATTCCTTCAGCAACTCACCTTTGTATTTGTACGCGACGGAATACTTGATGGTGTCCATCGTATCGAGTATATCGAGTTTGGTCAGTCCGATTCCGGTGAGGCCGTTCGCCCAGACGGCATAGTTGAGGCCGATGATATCGAGCCACCCGCAGCGGCGTGGACGTCCGGTAGTCGCACCGTATTCTCCGCCGCGTTTGCGGATGTCTTCACCGACGGCATCGTTCAGCTCGGTCGGGAACGGTCCGCTGCCAACACGCGTTGTATAAGCCTTCACAATGCCGAGCACCTTGTCGATTCGCGTCGGGCCGATGCCGGCTCCCGTGCATGCCCCGCCGGCCACGGTATTCGACGACGTTACGAACGGATAGGTTCCGTGGTCGATATCGAGCAGCGTGCCCTGGGCACCTTCAAGCAAAATATTCTTTCCTGCATCAATATCTTTGTTCACGATCGCTTCGGTATCGGCGATGAATCCGCCGAGGCGATCTGCGAACTTCATGTAATTTTCATAGATGATCGTCTCGTCAAGTTTCTGTGCATCGTAATATTTCTCCATGAGGAAGTTGATCGGTTCAAGGTTCTTCCTCAGTTTCTGGAGAAACACCTCCGGCTTCAGGAGATCGACGGCGCGAACGCCCTGGCGGGCCGCCTTGTCGGTATAACAGGGGCCTATGCCGCGAAGGGTCGTGCCGATCTTCTTGCTCTTCTCCTGTTCGCGTTCGATCGCGAGGTGATAGGGCATGATGATATGGGCGTTCTGTGCGATGAAGAGCCCGTCCATAGTGATGTTGCGGGCGGTCAGTTTATCGATTTCGGCAAGCAGTGCCCCCGGATCTATTACAACGCCGTTTCCGATAACGCACTTCTTGTTGCCGTGCAGCACTCCTGAGGGAATCAGGTGCAGGACGTATTTATCATTGCCGATGACCACGGTGTGTCCGGCATTATTGCCTCCCTGGTAGCGCACAATGGTATCCGCCTTCTGCGTCAGGACATCGACGATCTTTCCTTTGCCTTCATCGCCCCATTGGGCGCCCACAATGACAACTGTTGACATTTCGTACCTCGTATAAAAGCCGGTGCCCCCACGAACACCGGCGATACCGCAATGCCTGCGGTGTGTAGGCGGGCCGGCAACCGGCCCGCCGCAGCCTTTATACCGAAATCGCCTTGACGAGAAGAATATTCGGCAGTTTTCTTATCTGTTCGAGCACCGCATCATTCGTAGGTGAATCGATGTTGACCACCGATAGAGCCTTGCCGCCCGCGCTTTCTCTGCCGAAATGCATGCGGGCTATATTGATACCTGCATTGCCGAGTGTCGAACCGATGTTGCCGATAACGCCCGGCTTGTCGTTATTCTGCATGACAAGCATGTGGCCCTCAGGAAGAATCTCGACGGTATGCGTATCAATCCTGACGATGCGCGGATCTTTTTTGCTGAAGAGGGTGCCTTCGACAGAGATGGACTTCTTCGGCGATTTGACCTTCAGCACGATGAGCGCCTGATAATCGCCCGAATCTTTCGCCTTCATTTCTTTGATCTCGATACCGCGCTCTTTGGCAATGAACGGCGCATTAACGAAATTGACCGTTTCCAGCAGGATCGGATTGAGCAGTCCTTTGATCGCCGCAATGGTGATCGGCTGAGTATTAAGTGCCGTGACGTCGCCTCGGTATTCGATCAGCGCCTCAGTAATGCCGTCCTCAAAGAGCTGGCAGGTAAAACTTCCCATGAGTTCCGCAAGATTGATCCACGGCTGAAGCGTAGCGACCTGATCCGCAGGAATGGACGGAAAGTTTATCGCATTGCGAATCGTCCCTTTCACAAGATAGTCGACAATCTGTTCGGCAACGGCAACCGCTACATTTTCCTGCGCCTCTTCCGTCGATGCGCCGAGATGCGGGGTGCAGACGACCTTCTCATGGCCGACCAGCGGATTATCGACCGGCGGCTCGACCTCAAACACATCGAGAGCTGCAGCGCCGACCTGGCCGTTGTTCAAGGCTTCGAGCAAGGCCTTTTCATTGATGATGCCGCCGCGCGCGCAGTTGATCAGGACAACGCCTTTCTTGCAGGTCGTTATCGATTCTGCATTGAAGAGGTTTTTCGTTTCCGCAGTCAGCGGGGTGTGGACGGTAATGAAATCCGACCGGTTCATGATTTCCGCGATTTCTCCTTTGGCAATGCCCATCTCTGCGGCGCGCTCTTCACTCAGGAACGGATCATACGCAATAACCTGCATGCCGAGTCCCTGTGCGCGTTTGGCGACTTCGCCGCCGATCTTGCCGAGGCCGATGATGCCGAGCGTTTTATTGAAGAGCTCGATTCCCATGAATTTCTTCTTTTCCCACTTGCCCGCAGCCAGGGAAGCGTTGGCCTGGGCTATTTTGCGGGCAGCGGCAAACATCATAGCAATGGTATGCTCGGCAGTCGTAACCGTATTGCCGCCCGGGGTGTTCATGACGACAATCCCTTTTTTGGATGCGGCGGCCTTGTCCACATTGTCGAGCCCGGAACCGGCCCGGCCTACGACTTTGAGATTTGTTGCCGCATCGATGATATCGGCGGTTACCTTCGTCGCGCTCCGGATGACGAGTCCGGAATATTCACCGATGATTTTCCGCAGTTCATCCGCAGGAAGCCCGGTCTTGATATCGACTTCGAGCCCCGCCTTCTTCAGGATATCGACGCAGACCTTCGAGATGTTGTCACTGATGAGCACTTTCATTCACATTTCTCCTTGATCGAGTCAGCCGCCGCAGTACCATCATGGTATAGATAGGTCCCCTGCGGTCGGTGCGGCAGAGCAGCGCGCATGCCACGACATCAGGCAGGAGCGGAGTCAATGTCAGCATCCCGGCGCCTTAGCCGTTATACACATTGGGTAAATAATGCAGACGTAAAATAAAGAAACGTTTCAGCACCCTTTGATGAAGGTCATCAACAAAGGCCTTTTCACGAGAATGTATAATAATACAAACCGGATGCCTTTGAAAAGTCTCGGATTACAGGGTAGAATACTGCACGCGGTTCCGTATATCGATGCCCGAATCCTTACGCGAGCGAAGGAGTGACCATGGATCGTCAAAAACTGCTGGCAGCGCTTCCCTCTGTCGATGAAATCCTGAAGTCCCGAGAAGGGGCTGCCTGGCTCGAACAATTTCCGCGCCGTTATGTTCTGCAGGGCATACGGGACGTGCTCCAGTCGGTTCGCGATGAGGTAAAGACCGGAAAGACGCCGCCGGTGGACCCTCCTTCTCTGTACGCCGCAATGGCGACGCACATCCGGAAGCTCTGTTTATTCAGCCTTCAGCCGGCGATTAATGCGACCGGCGTGGTTATCCATACCAATCTCGGCCGTTCTATCCTCTCGGGGCATGTGATGCAGCACGTGGCGGATATTGCCTCGGGATACTCGAACCTCGAATACGATCTCGAAAAGGGAAAACGCGGAAAGCGCTACAGCCATATCCAGCGAATCATCAACGACATTACCGGCGCCGAGGCAAGCCTCATCGTCAATAATAACGCCGCCGCGGTCTTCGTCTCGCTGCTTGCCCTCGCCAAAGGGAAAGAGGTGGTGGTTTCGCGTGGAGAGCTTGTCGAAATAGGTGGGTCGTTTCGCATTCCCGACGTTATGAGCAGCAGTGGGGCCATTCTGCGGGAGGTCGGCACCACGAACAAGACGCACCTGCGCGACTATGAGCATGCAATCAACGAAAACACGGCGCTCCTTCTGAAGGTGCATCAATCGAATTTCCGCATGGTGGGGTTTACGGAAACACCCTCTGTCGAAGACCTTGTGGCGCTCGGACGAAAGCACAACATCCCGGTCGTGTTCGACCTCGGCAGCGGATGCCTTGTCGACCTGAAGCCATATGGCATTCATATCGAACTGACGGTGCAGGAGGTCATCCGGGCGGGGGCAGATATTGTTACCTTCAGCGGGGACAAACTGCTGGGCGGCCCCCAGGGAGGGGTAATTGTTGGGAGAAAGGAACTAATTGAAATAATAGCAAAAAACCAGCTTATGCGTGCCGTCAGAGTGGACAAAATGACCCTTGCTGCGTTTGAAGCGACGCTGCATCTTTACCTCGATGAAGAGCGTGCGAAGCAGGAGATACCGACCCTGAAGATGCTGCTGATGAAGCCAGAGGAGATACGAATACGGGCGCGGAAAATCGCGACGCGGCTGAAGAAAAGCGTCGGCACCCGCGCTGCGGTCAACATTATCAAAGATGCTTCTCAATCCGGGGGCGGAGCCCTTTCCGAAATCATGTTCGATACCTTTGCGGTTGCGGTAAAGCCGGTTGAGATCTCGGTGAATGCGCTTGAAGCGAGGCTTCGCTGCCGCAAGCCTCCCATTATCGCCCGCATCAAGGACGATGCACTTCTTTTCGATGCCCGCACTGTCCAGGATCATGAGGTAACAACTCTGACCGACGCTGTTCAGGAATCGCTGGCTTAGCCGAGGAGACGATGATGCAGAACGGGAAAGCAGACGGCCTTAGCGTTCGGGAGCTGACGGAACAGATTGAGGCGAAGATCCTTCATCCGAATGCTTCCCATAGCACGGGCAGCAGGGGACGGGTGCGGCCGGAGGAGAACGATGACCTTCGTACCTGCTATCAGCGTGACCGCGACCGCATAATCCACTCAAAAGCGTTCAGGCGTCTTAAACATAAAACGCAGGTATTCCTAGCTCCTCGAGGTGATCACTACCGGACACGCCTGACACATGTGCTTGAAGTAGCTCAGATTTCCAGGACTATCGCCAGGGCGCTCCGGCTGAACGAAGACCTTACGGAGGCTATGGCGCTCGGACATGATCTCGGGCATACGCCTTTCGGCCATGCCGGCGAAGAGGTGCTCAACGAACTGTATCCCGGCGGCTTTGACCATTATAAGCAGAGCCTCCGCGTTGTCGATATCCTCGAAAAAGACGGCAAGGGGTTGAATCTGACGCACGAGGTGCGGGACGGGATTCTGAAACACTCAAAAGGCAGGGGCATGATTATGCCCGAGTTAGACAAAGATCGCCCGGCGACGCTCGAGGGGCAGCTTGTCCGCATCGCAGATATCGTTGCCTACCTCAACCATGACCTTGACGATGCCCTTCGGGCCGGGGTTGTCGATCGTAAGGATATCCCAGATAGCGTGACTAAGCTGGTGGGTGAGGCATATGGCGACCGGATTGATTCAATGGTCCGCGACGTGATTGCCGCATCCTCGGCGCGGGACCTTACGGCTGTCGTTCTCAGTGAACACATGGGTGAGACGGTTTATACCCTTCGCGACTTCATGTTTGCTCAGGTCTATGAGCACCCGGCTGTACGCGAGCATCTGGACAAGGCCAAGGGCATTCTGCGCATGCTGTACGGCTACTATCTCGAAAACAGCGAAGAGGTGCTGCGCGATATTCCCAGAACCGAAAAAAACGGCGTTGAGCGCCTCGTTTGCGACTTCATCGCCGGCATGACCGACCAGTTTGCCTTTATGACCTACGAAAAAATTTTCCTGCCGCAGCGCTGGACGGTGCTGTAGGGTATCCCATTCAGGCGCCTCGCTTTATAGCGGATTCCTACACCAGAGACCCTCTTTTTTTCTTCAAGTTCCCATGATTCATGGCAGGTGCGGGATATCGGCGATCGAGCGAGCTGATTAGCCCCTGTGCAGTAATGTATGGCATTGTCGCGAGCCGGACGTTCCGTCACGATAGTCACTTTGCCTTGCCCGCTTGCGCGGGTCGTGAAAAGCCAGGCACCTCACCTGGAACCGGACATCCCGCCCCCGGCGGTTCTCGGTTTTAGGAATAATATGGGCTAGAAATCAGGAGTTATGATGCGGGCTATTAAAAGCGCGGCATCCGGTCATGTTCCACGTGGAACGCGGAATAGAGAGGGCAGTTAATGCAAAACGCCGCGTGGCCTATGGGTGCGGTGTTTTCAGCAGTTCACGCGCCTTGACCAGATCCGTAATGGCCTCATTTACCGGCACTGCAATGCCCTTCTCACGTGCAAGTTGAACAATTGCGCCGTTCAGGGCATCAATCTCGAGCTTCTTCCCGGCCTTCAGGTCGTGGTACATCGACGGATAATGATCGCGGGTCGGCGGAACGAGTTTCGTATAGAAAACTTTCAGATAATCTTCCGCTTTTTTCCACTGGACCTTGATAGAATGAGCTTTCATAACCCCAAATATTTCGGTGATGATATTATTCATTATGGTTTTCGTCTCGATATGGTCGGCCAAGGCGCCGTAGCTGCATTCAAGAAGGGCGCCCAGCGGATTCAGGGCGCAGTTATAAAGGATCTTCGCCCAGAGAATCGCGTAGACGTCGGTTGCATATGATGTGGGAATACCGGCCGCTCTGAAGCTCGCGGCGATCTCGCGAATCCTCTGTTCGGCCACGGCACCGGCCGGCTGTCCGATGCGTACATCGTCGGCAATGACGGTCACGTCGGCCAGCCCGGGCTCCAC
Source organism: Dissulfurispiraceae bacterium (assembly GCA_035319145.1). Lineage (GTDB taxonomy): Bacteria > Nitrospirota > Thermodesulfovibrionia > Thermodesulfovibrionales > Dissulfurispiraceae > JAAYUK01. Next base: position 34,789 of record DATHDH010000052.1, read on the forward strand.
AATCCGGGCCCCGAAAATAATCCGCGCCAGCAATGTGTGCCCTGCCCCCGCATGCCGGGCTATGGTCTCATAGTTTCCGTACCCGTTCTGGGCAGAGACGATGAGGCTCTGTTCCTTCAGCAGAGGCATTATCTGTGAAACGGCCTGCTCGGTGTCATATGACTTGACAGTAAGCAGGATCAGGTCGAATGTCTCCGTCCGAAGGCTTTCAACCGAAGGGGAAACGCCGTCCAGCATGGCGGCATGGCTTCCCCATATGCCGCAGACCTTCATGGCGTTGTTTGAAAAAG
>DATHDH010000053.1:0-2062 GCA_035319145.1 Dissulfurispiraceae bacterium
GTTCCTGAGAATGATCGCGCTCGGCGAAAACTCCTCTTGCAGTGCGGCAACTATGTCATTCATGAACCGGTCGATCCCGGCGGTAAGGGACTGGATCACGAGAGCATCTGCATATTTATCGACGATGAGTCCGGGAATGCCGTCACCTTCGCTGAAGACCGCCCGATAGGAGTCGCCAAATCCCAACGCGGCGCGCCGGGCGCGGGCTGCCGCTATCCTCTTCAGGAAGAATGTCCGGTCGATCTCTTCCCTGGTTCGCGTGAGCAGCCGAACTGCAATAAGCGACTGGGGATTGATATATCCGCGGCCGATGAAGCGTCCCGCGTGGTCAAGCACGTCAACGGTCTCGCCCGGTACGAGCGAAACAGGTGCGGGCTCGATCTCGTTGCTGAATATCCAGGGATGTCCTCGTAGAACGCGGCGTTCTTCTTTCGGTTTGAGGCGAATGGATTTCATGATTTGCGGAATGCAGATTGCGGAATGCGGAGTGAAACGCGAAAAAGACTAGAACAAAAGAGTAGCGCAACGTATCTACGATTCCAAAATCCGCAATCCGAAACGGTACTACAGTCTGTTCTCAATGTGCGAATCGCTCCTGAGCGACTGGAGCCAGCTGCGGTAGGTATTTTCCACTTTCTGCTCGTAGAGGGTTTTCATGATCTCGTCTTTCACTTTCTCGAAGGGCTGCACCGGTGTCCGAATTTCTTCGAGCCTGATAACATTGTATCCGCCTGCACATTTGAGCGGGCCGGCTATCTCTCCCGGCTTCAGCATGCGCACCGCCTCCTCGATCTCGGGCAGCATGTGCTCCCGCTGCATGAACCCCATATCTCCATCCTGTTTTGCGGTCACTCCCTCGGACGCCTCGCGAACCAGCCGGATAAAATCCTCGCCCTTTTTAGCCCGTTCATATAGTGCCAGGGCCTTGTTCCTTACATCGGCATCCTGGGCCATGGTGGCATTCTCGGGGAGCGGTAGAAAGATCTGGCGTGCCCGGATTTCATCGGGCAACGAATACGTCTTGAGATTGTTCTGATAGAACTGTCTGGCCTCTGCCTCGTCGATTGCGACGCCGGAACGTACATACTTGTTGAACAAGCGGGAGAGCGTCATCTGCTCCCGCAATTCCGTTTTGTACTGCTCGAGGGTAAGATGTTCTTTTGCCAGCGCGGCATCGAATTGTTTACTATCCATATTGTTGCGCTTCATGATGTCGGCGAGAGCCTCCGCAAGCTCCTTATCCGTTACGTCCATCCCGACGCGCTTTGCAGCCGCCATCTGCAGTTTTCGATCGATCATGTCCTCGAGGACCAGCCGATCGTCCTGCTTGGCATCATGTTTCTTGAGCGACTCCTCGCGCTGGAGGTCGCTCATGGTAATGATCTCATCGTTCACCACGGCAACCACGCGGTCCACGACCACGGATCCGTTGGCCGTGCTCTGCATGACATTCGACAGAAAGATGACTATTACTGTCGCGAAAGAGAGGATGGCATTCCTCATGATCACGCTCCCTGCTTGGACGCTTTTTTATTGCCTTTTAGCATCGAGTTGATTATTATCCCCTATGCTGTCCATAAAAAAATTTTCTGCTGCCGCAGCCTTCCTTCTCATTGTCTCTTTCCCTGCGATCGCAGCTGATCAACCACAGGAGATCCCAGGAGAGCTTACCTTGGCCGCCGTCGGCGATCTCATGCTCGGCAACAGGGCCGAGCCTTTCCTGAAGAAGTTCGGGCCAGGTTACCCTTTTACGGACGTCATGCCTTTTCTCGGACAGGCGGACGTTGTCATCGGCAACCTCGAATCAGCAATCTCGACGAGAGGCAAAGCCGTTGAGAACAAAAAATTCACGCTCCGCGCCGGCCCACTGGCCGCAAAGGCGCTCACCGAAGCTGGCATCCGTGTGGTAACGCTCGCGAACAACCATTCCATGGACTTCGGCCCCTTGGCGCTCATGGATACCCTTGCTGTTCTTGAAGAGAACGGTATCCTCTATGCCGGCGCCGGGATGGACCTTGATGACGCCCGTTCGCCGGCGTTGCTGAAGATCAAAGGGAACACC
>DATHDH010000054.1:0-14135 GCA_035319145.1 Dissulfurispiraceae bacterium
GTGTTACAACTGTGTAAAGATTTGCCCGCAGCAGGCAATTGAAGTCAGAGCCTATCAGGACTTCGCACCGCTCGGAGCCAATGTCATTCCGATGCGCGGTACTGACTCCATCATGTGGACCGTCAAGTTCCGCAATGGTTCCCTGAAGCGTTACAAATTCCCGATCCGCCTGACCGCTGAAGGCTCCAATAATGCCGATAATATTTTTGCAGGTCTGCCGGAACCGAATTTCGACGACCTCAAGAAGTCGGGCTTCTTCAATGGCCCGGCGAAAGCTGAATAAGGAAAGGAGGATCATATAAATGGAGAAAGAAACTTGTACGTTTTCATTTTGCCAGAAGCCGGAAGTTGTAGAAGTTGAAGCCGATCTGCTTCTGATCGGTGGCGGTATGGCATGTTGCGGCTCGGCGTATGAAGCAGCCCGTTATGCCACGCCGAAAGGCCTGAAAGTCGTCATGGTCGACAAGGCAGCTGCTGACAGAAGCGGCGCGGTCGCCATGGGTCTTTCCGCAATCAACACCTACCTCGGAGAAAACAAGGTTGCCGACTACGTTAAGTATGTCCGCGGCGACCTGATGGGCATCATCCGTGAAGACCTGGTTGCCGACCTCGGCGCCCATGTCGACAATTCGGTCCACCTTTTCGAGCAGTGGGGCCTCCCGATCTGGAAGAAGGGCGATGACGGATTTTCGCTCGACGGTTTCCAGGCCCGCGACGAGGGTAAGGCACTTTTGAAGGACGGCGGCGTGCCGGTCCGCTCCGGAAAGTGGCAGATCATGATCAACGGCGAATCCTACAAGGTCGTCGTTGCAGAGGCAGCAAAGGCAGCCCTCGAGTACAACAGAAAAGCGACCGGCATGGCTCAGAACCTGTACGAGCGCGTTTTCTGCGTGAAGGCATACAAGGACGCCAATGATCCGAACAGAATCGCAGCAGTTGCCGGCTTCAGCGTCCGTGAGAACAAGATTTACATCTTCAAGGGCAAGGCTATCATCAACGCAGCAGGCGGCGCGGTCAACTGCTTCCGTCCGCGGTCGATTGCTGAAGGCCAGGGCCGCGCATGGTATCCGGTATGGAACTCCGGCTCCGGTTATGCACTTGGCCTCCAGGCCGGCGCAGAACTGACCATGATGGAAAACCGCTTCGTACCGGCCCGCTTCAAGGACGGTTACGGCCCGGTCGGCGCATGGTTCCTCTTCTTCAAGGCCCAGGCCCGCAACGCAGCCGGCGAAGACTATTGCACCGGTGAGAACTTCGAAGCAACGAAGAAGCTCTATAGCCCGTATGCCGAGAAGATGGGCACCGCTATCCGCAACCACATGATGATGATGGACATGAAGGCCGGCAAAGGCCCGATCTGGATGAACACCCATCATGCAATGGACGCGATCAACAAGACCTTCGTCGAGAAGTTCGGCGAAAAAGATGCACAGAAGAAGATCAAACACCTCGAAGCAGAGGCATGGGAAGACTTCCTCGATATGGCAATCGGTCAGGCAGGCCTCTGGGCTTCCAAGAACGTTGAGCCGAACAAGGAGCCGTCCGAAATCATGCCGACCGAGCCGTATCTCCTCGGTTCTCATGCAGGTTGTGCAGGCTTCTGGGTCAGCGGACCGGGCAACATTCCGGGCGCGCCGAAGGAGTGGTTCTGGGGCTACAACAGAATGTCGACCGTGAAGGGCCTCTTCATGGCGGGCGACGTTGTCGGCGCATCCGGCCACAAGTTCTCCTCCGGTTCCCACGCAGAAGGCCGCCTTGCAGCAAAGGCTGCCCTCGCCCTGATTCTTGATGAGCCGAATTTCAAGCCGGCAATCAAGGAAACCCCTGATTCCATCGCGGCCGAGCTCTATCTGCCGTTTGAGGTCTACGAGAAGTATAAAACCTACTCGACCGACCCGCTTACCAACCCGTACTACATCCGTCCGAAGATGCTCCAGGCGCGCATGCAGAAGATCGCCGACGAGTACTTTGGCGGTTGCGCAACCTGGTACATGACCTCCAAGACTCTGCTTGATGAGGGTCTGAAGCTGCTCGGAATGCTCAAAGAAGACGCCAACAAGATGGCGGCCTCTAACCTCCATGAGCTGCTCCGCTGCTGGGAGAACTACCACCGCATTCTGTCGGTCGAGGCACATGCCCGCCACATCCTGTTCCGCGAAGAGACCCGGTATCCGGGCTACTACTATCGTGGCGACTTCCTCCCGATCGACGATACGAACTGGAAATGCTTCGTCAACTCTACCTACGATGCGGCAACCGACACCTATTCTCTGAAGAAGGTTCCGTACGTGGAGATCTTTGCGTAAGATGAGTCTTTTGAGAGAGGGGCGCAAGCCCCTCTCTTTCTTTCTCCGAATGCGTATACCAGGTGCCGCCGTCCGGCGGTTCGTGGTGTATGCATTACCTGTCTGAACATAACGCTATAGAGGAGGATGAGCATGCAAACCAGTGAGAAGCCCGGACGCATCCTGGTAATCGGCGGCGGCTTCAGCGGCCTGACGACCGCAGTCGATGCGGCGGAGTCAGGGGCTGAAGTGATAATCGTCGAGAAGAGCCCTTATTTAGGCGGGAGGGTTGCCCAGCTGAACAAGTACTTCCCGAAGATGTGCCCGCCGCTCTGCGGCCTGGAGATCAATTTCCGGCGCATCAAGACTAACCCGAAGGTAACATTCCACACGATGGCTGAGGTCGTTTCAGTAGCAGGCGGTCCGGGGAACTATGATGTCACCGTCCAGATCAGCCCCCGGTATGTCAACGATAAGTGCGTGGCCTGCAACGCCTGTGCTGAGGCCTGTCCGGCAACCCGCTCCAATGAGTTCAATTTCGGGCTGGACACGACCAAGGCTGCCTATCTTCCGTTCAACCAGGCCTTTCCTCAGCAGTACGTGATCGACTCCCACGCCTGTAAAAAGGATTGCGGAACCGCTTGCAAGGAAGCGTGCAAATACGATGCAATCGATCTTGAGATGAAGCCGGCGACCATCAATGTGAAAGTGGACAGCATCGTGGTCGCTACCGGATGGAATCCTTACGATGCCGACAAGATTGAGACGCTCGGTTCCGGCAAGGTGCCGAATGTTATTACAAATATGCAGATGGAGCGTCTTGCGGCAGTTAACGGGCCGACAGCAGGGAAGATTCAGCGTCCGACCGACGGCAAGCCGGTCCAGAAAATAGCCTTTGTACAGTGCGCCGGTAGCCGTGACGAGAACCATCTCGCCTTTTGTTCCTACATCTGTTGCATGGCGTCGCTGAAGCAGACGCTTTACGTCCGCGAACAGAATCCCGAAGCCGAAGTCTCCATTTTCTATATCGATATGCGCACGCCCGGCCGGTACGAGAAGTTCCTGAATCAGGTGCAGGCCGATCCGAAGGTGTCCTTCATTAAAGGCAAGGTCGCAAAGATACAGAAGACGAAGACCGGCGATGTTGTCGTGACTGCGGAAGACATGCTGACAGGAGATAAAGTCGAGAAGACTTTCGATATGGTTGTTCTTGCCACCGGCATGGAGCCGGCAGGAGCCTCCAAGGGGATTCCCGGCGTTAATTACGTTGAAGGCTTTGCTGCCGCGGCAGCGGGAATCATCCCGACCGGTTGCAGCAGAAACCCGATGGATGTCTCGAAGTCTGCGCAGGACGCGACAAGTGCTGCGCTCAAGGCCATCCAGGCCGGGAAGGGGAGGTAATCATCGATGGAAAAGAAAATTGCGCTCTATTTGTGTAAGGGCTGTTCAATCGGTGAAGCTGTCAAAACCGAAAAAGTGGAGAATCTGGCTAAGAATAAATACAAGGCCGCCGTCGTAAAGAGCAGTGACGCGCTTTGCGGTGAGGAAGGCCTTGCGATGATTAAGGCCGACATCGCTGCGGAAGGCGTCAACGCCCTCGTGCTTGCCGCATGCTCGGGCCGCGTCAAGTATGCCGAATTTGATTTTCCGGGATGCTTGGTTGAGCGCGTGCCGGTTCGCGAACTCGCGGTCTGGACGCAGGAGAAGTCCGATGCACAGCTTGCCTTTGAAGACTATATACAGATGGGTCTCATCAAGATGCAGAAGAGCGACATGCCGGAACCAACTCTTATGGAGACCGTCAAGGACCTGCTGGTCATCGGCGGAGGTGTTACGGGCATGAATGCGGCACTTCAGGCGGCCGGGTCCGGCTACAAGGTTTTCCTGGTAGAGAAAGAGGCTGCCCTCGGCGGCTTTGCGGCAAAGATGTACAAGAAGATTCCGACGGAACTTCCTTATCGCGAGCCGCTGATTGTCGATACCGCGCTTGAGCCGACGATAAAGGCGGTCGAAAGCAACCCAAACATCAAGGTATTCAAGTCTGCCAACGTGGAGAAAATAGAAGGACAGCCGGGAGCCTTCGATGCGAAGATTGCCGTCAACGGTTCGAGCGAATCGGTCAAGGTCGGGGCGGTTATTCTTGCAGCCGGATGGAAGCCGTATGACGCCACGAAACTCGGACATCTCGGCTACGGCAAGTCAAAAGATGTGGTAACCCAGGTCGAATTCGAAGAGATCGCGAAGAAAGGCGCCATAACACGGCCTTCCGACGGAAAGCCCGCCAAGAAGGTCGCCTTTATCCAGTGCGCGGGGCAGCGCGATGCCAATCATCTGCCTTACTGCTCGGCAATGTGCTGCGCAACGTCTCTCAAACAGGCCAAGTATGTACGCCAGGATCCCGATGCTGTTGCCATGATTCTTTATAAGGATATGCGGACACCGGGGCGCACGGAATATTATTACAAGGAAGCGCAGAACGATGCGGGCGTCATGCTGACGAAGGCCGAAGTAAGCGGCGTCAGCGTCGGAGATAACGGCAAGCTTTACGTGAATATGACCGATTCATTGCTCGGTTCCGGCGTGAAGCTGGAGGCCGATATGGTTGTTCTGGCCACCGGTATGGTTCCGGCCACTGCGGACGACCCGATTCTCAATCTTGACTATCGGCAGGGGCCGGGGCTGCCCGAGCTGGAGCTCTTTAACGGATTCGCGGATTCCAATTACATCTGCTTCCAGTATGAAACCCGCAGGACCGGCATTTACGCGGCGGGCGCGGTACGTCAGCCGATGAACATGACCGAGGCGCAGGAAGATGCAACAGGAGCGGCATTGAAGGCGATTCAGTCGGTCGAGCATGTTGCGGTCGGTATGGCCGTTCATCCCCGCGCATGGGACCTGACCTTCCCGGATCCGATGATGACCCGTTGTACGGCATGCAAGCGCTGTACTGAAGAATGCCCGTTCGGCGCGATTGATGAAGATGAAAAAGGCACGCCGTTCTACAAGCCTGGCCGCTGTCGCCGCTGCGGAACCTGCATGGGTGCCTGTCCGGAGCGCATCGTCTCGTTTAAGGATTTCCATGTCGATATGATCGGCTCAATGATGAAGTCCACCTCGATTCCCGATGATGAGGATGAGCCGCGCGTATTTGTTGTTGCGTGCGAAAACGATGCGTATCCGGCCATCGACACGCTGGCGCTCCAGAAGATGAAGATTGATCCTGCCGTCCGCATCGTCACATTGCGGTGTCTCGGTTCCATGAACCTCGTCTGGATAGCCGACTCCTTCTCCAGAGGCGTCGACGGAATGCTCCTGATGGGCTGTAAGTTCGGCGAAAATTACCAGTGCCACTTTGCGAAAGGCAGCGAACTGGCTAACTATCGTCTCGGCAAGGTTCAGGAAACCCTGGACCGCTTGCAGCTTGAGTCTGATCGTATAAAACTTATGGAAGTTGCCATCGACGAGTACGGGAAAGTGCCGCAGATGATAGCGGACTTTGTAGATAAGATTAAAGAGATCGGCCCGAATCCGTTCAAGGGCATGTAGGAGGCGAAATAATGTCAGATCAGATCTTGCAGCCTGACCTTGAATTTACGAAAAAAATAATCGCTGCGGGCGGCGATTCGCTCAAGAAGTGCTACCAGTGTTCCACCTGTACTGTCGTGTGCGATGTGACGCCTGGAAGCAAGCCGTTCCCGCGCAAGGAAATGCTCTATGCACAGTGGGGCCTGAAGGACAAGCTTCTGGCGAGCCCTGATGTGTGGCTTTGTCACCAGTGCAGCGACTGCACGGCCTATTGTCCGCGCGGCGCCAAGCCGGGAGAAGTGCTCGGCGCGGTCCGCAAGATGACCATCGAGGAGTATGCCCCCATTCCGGCGCTTGCCCGCATGGTAAATGACAGCAAATTCCTGCTGATCCTCTTTGCGATTCCGGCAGTTATTTTTATGCTGGAGCTTTTCTTTCAGGGACATCTGACGAACGGCATTCCGCGCATCCCGAACGGGCAGCTTGTTTCATTCTCGCTGATGTTCCCGCCGACGCTGTTTGTCGATACCATCTTTGTCCCAACAGCCATCTTTGCGGCGATATGTTTTTATCTTGGCGTGAAGAAGTATTGGCTCGCAATGGCTGCCAATACCCCGATTCCGCCGAAGGGCGACGCAATGGGCAGCATTATCGAGACGATTAGAGATATCCTCACGCACTCGACTTTTGAGAAGTGCAATGTCGCAAAAGACCGTTCCATCGCCCATAAACTGGTCTTCTATTCCTTCATCGGCCTTGCTCTGACAACGTCGATTGCCGTGCTCTATCTCTATGTATTCAAATGGTCCGGTCCGTATCCGCAGACGAATATCATCAAGTGGATCGGCAACGTCAGCGGCATAGCGCTACTGATCGGCATCACGATGGTTATCATGAACCGCATGAAGAACAAGGAGAAGGCAGGGCTCGGCAGCTATTTCGACTGGTTTTTCATCTCCGTTGTCTATGGGGTTGCGCTGACCGGCATGCTGGCCCAGCTTCTGCGCTTGGGGAATATCGCCATATTGGCGTATCCGATGTATTTCGCGCATCTCATCTTCATCTTCGTGCTCTTCGCCTACGCCCCGTTCTCGAAGATGGCGCACATGGTTTACCGCACGACAGCGTTGGTGTTTGCGCGCTATGCTCGGCGGGATAAATAAAAAGCAGTTTGGCGCCGCTGCCTTTATGCGCGGCAAAAGGCTTACAAGGAGGTGAGAGCAGAGAAGAAAGCAGTCTGGCTGGAGGATGTTGTTCTCGTACTTGTAAAAGCAGTGAGTAAACAAAGGAGGAAAAGAAAAGCATGAGTATGATACTTATTTTTGCCCTTGCATGCGGTGCACTTGCAGTTGTTTATTCGTTCGTCACCAAGGCATGGGTCGCAAGCCAACCTACCGGAACTGAGAAGATGATGGCGATTTCCGCAGCCGTCAAAGAAGGTGCCGAGGCGTTTCTTGCTCGTGAGTACAAGACAGTCGCCATGGTGGCTGTTGTGTTGGTTGCTGTTATTGCATTCGCACTTGGTATGTGGACAGCTGCGGGCTTCATCATCGGTGTTGTAGGTTCCGCCCTTGCTGGTTATTTCGGCATGGTAGTTACTGTTATGGCGAATGTCCGTACGACTGAAGCTGCCAGAAAAGGGCTTCAGGCGGCATTGTCGGTTGCCTTTAAGGGTGGTTCGGTCACCGGCGTTATGGTCGTCGGCCTTGGCTTGATTGGAATAACTCTTTTTTATATGATCGCCAAGTCAGCCGCTGACATTGAAACCGCTTTCCATGCCCTTATCGGTCTGGGTTTTGGCTGCTCGCTTATGTCGGTCTTTGCCCGTATCGCGGGCGGTATCTACACGAAGGCTGCAGACGTCGGCGCCGACCTGGTCGGTAAAGTCGAAGCCGGTATCCCTGAAGACGACCCGCGCAACCCTGCAGTTATCGCAGACAATGTCGGCGATAACGTCGGTGACTGCGCAGGTATGGCAGCTGACCTTTATGAAACATACACCGTTACTATCGTTGCCGCAATGCTGCTCGCCAAGACCGTTTTTGGCCCGAACAGCCTGTGGGTGCAGTTTCCGCTGCTTATCGGCGGCATTTCAATTATCGCATCCATTGTAGGTACGTATTTTGTTAAGATGGGTGGCAGCCAGTACATCATGGGTGCTCTCTACAAAGGACTCGCAGTTGCCGGTGTTCTTGCCGCTATCGCCTTTTATGGGGCGACTGTGTGGTTCATGGGGCTTCTGCCTGCCAATGAGGCGTCGGTGATGTCGGTCATGAACGTATTCCTCACCGCAATCATCGGGCTTGCCCTGACTGGTCTTATTGTCTGGATTACTGAGTACTACACCGGCAAGGAGTATCGTCCGGTCCAGGTTATTGCCAAGGCCAGTCTTACCGGCCACGGCACAAACGTTATTGCCGGTCTCGCCATGAGCATGGAGGCGACCGCGCTTCCTGCATTCACCATCGTCGGCGCTATTGTTGGTTCATATGCCCTCGGCGGCGGTTTCAGTGGTAACGCCGGCGGCGGACTCTTCGCCATTGCCCTTTCGGCTGTCTCGATGCTTTCGATGACCGGTATCGTCGTAGCGATCGACTCTTATGGTCCGATCACCGACAACGCAGGCGGTATCGCAGAAATGGCAGAGCTTCCTGAGAGCGTCCGTGCAGTCACCGACCCGCTCGATGCAGTCGGTAATACCACCAAGGCTGTCACCAAAGGCTATGCAATCGGTTCAGCAGCCCTTGCTGCTCTCGTCCTTTTTGCAGAGTACTCTCGGTCGTTTAAGGGAGTGACCCTTAAGTTCGACCTTTCCGATCCGATGATCATCGCCGGTCTCTTTATCGGCGGTCTTATTCCGTACTACTTCGGCGGCAGGCTGATGCTTGCGGTCGGCAGGGCTGCAGGCGGCGTCGTCGTCGAGGTCCGCAGACAGTTCCGCGAGATCAAGGGCATCATGGAAGGCACCGGCAAGCCGGAATACGGCAAGTGCGTCGACATCGTTACGCAGTCTGCCATCAAGGAAATGATGATCCCGGCCCTGATTCCTGTTGCGGCGCCGATCGCGGTCGGATTCCTTCTCGGCAAGGAAGCCCTGGGCGGCATGCTCATCGGCAGCATCCTCACCGGTCTTTTCCAGGCCATTGCAATGACGTCAGGCGGCGGCGCTTGGGACAATGCGAAGAAGGCCTATGAAGACGGCGTGACGGACGACAATGGCGTCATGCACAAGAAGGGTAGCGACGGCCACAAGGCTGCCGTCACCGGTGACACCGTCGGCGACCCGTACAAGGATACCGCTGGCCCGGCTATCAACCCGATGATCAAGGTCATCAACATCGTCGCGCTTCTGATCGTTCCTCTGATGGGAGGCGGCGTTGAGACCAAGGCGACAACGATGCCGATTCCGCCGGCCGTGACACAGCCTGCGGTGACTTCGGTAGCGCCTGAAGCCGCAAAGATTTTCTTCGGCGTCGGCTCGACTGAGCTGCCCGCCAATGCGGGAGAAGTCCTCGCAGGTGTTATCGCAAAGGCCAAGGCCAACTCGGGTGCAAAGGTCGCCATCTCAGGTTTCCATGACCCGTCAGGCGACCCGGTAAAGAATGAGGAATTGGCCAAGAATCGCGCGAAGGCCGTGCGCGAAGTGCTCAAGAATGCCGGCATCACCGAGGACCGCATCGAAATGCGGAAACCGGTCGTAACGACCGGATCCGGCAGTGCAGAAGACGCACGCCGCGTCGAGGTCAGCGTATTATAATTTAAGCTGCAACGCGGTTTTATTGAACAAAAGAAGGGGGGCCATCGGCCCCCCTTCTTTTTACTTTCAGTTCAGTCGAATCAAATTGCCGTTCTATTTATGTTTCTTTGCGTCCAGCTTATACTGTCCCGGTTGCATTGACGGATCGGCGACTATCTGTATGGTGACCTGATACTCCTGCTCGATGGACGCAAGCTCGCGTCGTTTGGTGTTGTTCATAGCATTGGCATTGTCGATCGAAAGATGACACGCAATATATGGGCGCTCACCGGTTGCGGCGAGGGCGTGTATCTCTCTGAGCGCCGAAAGATTTACAAAATCATCGGAATTGATCACTCCCTTGCCGCTGCAGAGCGGACAGTTGCGCGATGACGACTGCGCATAGGCCGGACGGAGACGTTCCCGGGTCATTTCCAGAAGGCCGAATCTCGATATGCCGCTCAATTCCAGGCTCGCCTTATCATCACTCAGCGCTTCTTCGAGGCGCATTTCGACATGACGGCGGTTTTTTCCCGAAACCATGTCGATGAAGTCGATGACGATGAGTCCGCCGATGTCACGCAGGCGAAGCTGGCGCGCAATCTCCTCTGCCGCCTCAAGATTTGTCGACAGGGCTGTCGCCTCGATGCTTTCTTCCTTGCGGCTCTTGCCCGAGTTTACATCGATAGCCGTCATCGCTTCGGTCTTGTCGATGACAATCGAACCTCTTGACGGCAAAGTAACCCGGTTTAGAGAGAGATCGGCAATCTGCTGCTCGATGTTGTAAAGCGAGAAGATGGGCTTTTTCCCCGCGTAATGCACAACATTTACTTTGCGCCACGGCATTATCCGCTTCAGGAACGCCTGCGTAGCTGCCAGGGTTGCGCTTTCGTCAATAAGTATCTCCTCCGTATCCGAAGTGAGATAGTCACGCAGCGTCCGCAAGGTAATGTCCTGCTCCTGATAAATGAGCTTCGGGGCCTTCGCTCTTTTTGCGTCTGCCGTGATTCTGCTCCAGAGCTTCGTGAGGTACTTAAGATCCTTATCAAGATCATCTTCAAGCGAATCGCCACATGCGGTTCTCAGAATAAAACCCATGTCTTTCGGCAATTTGAGGGCGTTGAACGTTTCTTTGAGGCGGTCGCGGTCAGCCCGATTCTCAATCTTGCGTGAGACCCCTATCTTCTGCTGGCCCGGCAGCATCACGATATAACGCCCCGGAATCGAAATAAAGGTAGTGAGGCTGGCGCCTTTCGTATCGCGTTCATCCTGTTCGACCTGAACAAGGATTTGCTGCCCTTCGACAAGCGGCTGATCGTCGCCTTGGCGAAGTTCCGGCATTACCTCGCGATACTGGAGGAAGCCGCGCTTTTTCTGCCCGAAATCGACGAATGCCGCCTGAAGACTCGGCATCAGCGTCTCCACTATTCCCTTGTAGATATTCCCCCTGAGGTGAACTCGCGATGCGCTCTCCGTATAGAAGTCCATCAGACGATCGCCTTCAAGGATGGCGACGCGTTTTTCTTCAGGGTACCCGGCATTAATGAGAATACGCTTTGTTCTATCCTTCGGCTCCGCTGAAGCTGAGGGTTCAGTAACATCCTGGCTTTCAGAGAGCGCACCGTTCTTTTTCCCTCTTTTTTTCCTACGGCGCTTGCGCTTGCCGGCGCCTTGATGCGAGTCCGGCTCCCCGGCAGGTTCAGGAAGCGCCGCAGCGTCCGTTTCTGTCCTCATAAGGCCCGGCTCTTCAGTATCCTCCCCTGCGGATACCGACGTCGGAGTAGCTGCGGCTTCCTGTGAGTGCTTGCTCTTTCTGCGCCGCCTGCGCCGTTTCTTTTGCACAGGGGTGCCGGGCGCTTGCCCTTCGTTCAGGCCGGCATCGCGCGGTTCCGGTCCTTGAACAGGCTCCTGAGGCTCAGAAACCACCGCCGCCGCTTCCTGCAGTCCGGAAGGGCTGGGAGCCCGGCTGTCGCGGCCCTGCGGCTGTTGTTCATCGGAGCTATGCGCTGCTCCCTCTTCGGCGCTCACTCCCGGAGCCTCCCCCGGCTCGACAGGTTTGCGCGACGACCGTGAACGCGGACGCCTCTTTCTCCGCTTCGGCTGAGAGTCATTTGGATGCGCCGGTGTCTGTGATTGGGTTATTTCGCTCTCCTGACCATTCGTAGTGTCTTCTTGGTTTTCGGTCACTGTTGAAACTCCTTCCAGCATAATACTTATATCGTAGATTGTAGCACTTCTCGTGCCCTCATGGTGCAGCAATGGAAGGGTAACTTGCCATGGACCTGGAATTTCTGGTAGCATTAAAAGCTAAGCTTATTGCAGGAGGCCCCGCATGAAAGAAAAGATTCATCCGAACTATAAAGAGATCAAGGTCGTCTGCGCCTGCGGCGAGTCGTTCATGACCCGCTCTACGCGCGACAAGGTTCATATCGATATCTGCTCGAAATGCCATCCCTTTTACACCGGCAAGCAGAAGCTTGTCGATGCGGAAGGGCGCGTCGAGAAGTTCAAGAAGAAATACGCAGCAAAGAAGTAGCGAAGCTCCGTCTTTCCCGGGTTAGAAAAGGGCGTTCTTTTTCTAACCCTTTTTTATTGGAACACACCATGCATACCAAAACCATAGGCGGCCAGGCAGTCATTGAGGGGGTCATGATGAAGTCCCCCGAGGGGTGGAGCGTTGCCGTGCGCGACCCGAAGGGAACTATCGCCCTGAAGACCGTTCGAATACAAAAGCCGAACTGGTTTGTGAAGCTTCCTCTTATACGGGGCTCGATTGCCCTTCTGCAGGCATTGATTATCGGCATCAAGGCGATAGAATTTTCGGGGAGTGTAGCATTCCAGGAAAAGGATGACGAAAAACCGCTCTCTCCCTGGAGCATTGCCCTGTCCATAGGGCTCGCTCTGGTCCTCGCGATAACCCTTTTCAAGTTCCTGCCGCTTCTCATCGCCACGGCAGCAGGCAATGTTTATCCCGAGATCGCAAAAAGCTCGCTCCTTTTTAACCTGATCGACGGCGTGACCCGAGTATTCATCTTTTTCCTCTATATCGTCGGCATCGGCCTCTGGTCCGAAATGAAACGCATCTACGCATATCACGGCGCCGAGCACAAGGTCATTTATGCCTTTGAAGCGAAAGAGCCGCTGACGGTCGAGAGCGCCCGCAAATACAAGCCGTTTCATCCCCGGTGCGGCACAAGCTTTCTTTTGATTGTGATGATGATAAGCATCGTGACCTTCATGTTTATCCCGCAGGACTGGCCATTTATTGAAAAACTGCTCGCAAGGATTGTCCTGATCCCGCTGATTGCTGGGGTTTCGTACGAAACATTGCGACTTTCCGCGAGATTCTCCGAACATCCCGTCATGGGTTTTTTGGTCTGGCCGGGGCTGTTGCTTCAGCGGCTGACGGTGCGCGAACCGGACGACTCCCAGATAGAAACCGCAATTGCGGCGCTGAATGCGGTGCTCAAGCTTGAAGAGCCATCGGAAGAAGGTGCAGTAAATGCTTGAGAAGCTTGCCTCTATCGAGGCCAAGTACAATGATATCACCTCTTTGCTTGCAAAACCTGAAGTCCTCGGCAATGCCCAGGAGTACCAGAGATACTCCAAGGAGCAGTCTGACCTGCAGCCAATCTTCGACAAGATACAGGTCTACAAAAAGATTGTCGAAGACATGGAAGGCGCCGAATCGCTTCTGAAAAGCGGCGACAATGACATTAAAGAGCTTGCACTGGAGGAACTGGAGGAGCTCAAGAAGCGGAAACCCCAGGTTGAGGACGAACTCAAGATTATGCTTCTGCCGAAGGACCTGCGCGACGAACGTAACGTTATTCTGGAAATACGTGCAGGCACGGGCGGAGACGAGGCTGCATTGTTTGGCGCGGCGCTCTTCCGCATGTATACGAAATACGCTGAAGCGCGTCGCTGGAAGATAGAGATTATCGACTCGAGTCCGACAGGAATAGGCGGTCTCAAAGAGGTTGTGGCAAATATCACCGGCAAGGGCGCATACAGCAGGCTCAAGTATGAAAGCGGCGTGCATCGCGTGCAGCGCGTTCCCGCAACCGAAGCATCAGGGCGCATTCATACCTCGGCCGCGACAGTGGCGGTATTGCCCGAGGCGGAAGAGGTGGACCTCAAGATTGAGGAAAAAGACCTCCGCATCGACACATTCTGTTCATCAGGTGCCGGAGGACAGAGCGTCAACACGACTTACTCCGCAGTGCGCATAACCCATATCCCCTCAAACACGGTTGTCCAGTGCCAGGACGAGCGATCCCAGCTCAAGAACCGGGAAAAAGCGATGAAGGTTCTCCGCTCGCGGCTGTATGAGGTCGAACAGGAGAAGAAGGAAAAAGAGCGCGCAGCGGAACGCAAAACGCAGGTCGGTACCGGTGACCGCAGCGAACGAATCAGAACATATAACTACCCTCAGAACCGTGTCACGGACCATCGCATCGGCCTGACCCTCCATAAGCTGGAGCAGGTGCTTGAGGGGTCTCTTGACGAGATTATCGACACGCTGATTACGCACTACCAGACAGAGCGCCTGAAGGAGCTGTGAACGCCACTTCGCTTGTTCAGGAGAC
>DATHDH010000055.1:0-3729 GCA_035319145.1 Dissulfurispiraceae bacterium
ACAGATATCATGCAATGCTTGAAAACGCTTGTGGTAGCTATAAAAGACGTGATCTAACGAGAACAGGCTCACCGTTCATTTTACCTGAGCAGCGCAGCCATGACAAGAAACAGCAGGGCGAGGCCGCCGATGTAATCTTTATTACCGAGCGAGGGAGTGAACATAATCTTTACCTCACCGTTGAAACCTCGGCTCATCATAGCGCGGTAGATGTCATCGCAACGCGTCTGGGTCTTCCTGAATATGTACCCCATGCGTCCCGCAGACCATGACCTGAATTTTTCCGAAGTGACTCCGCTTACCATGCGCGCCTTTTTCGCCTGATACATGTCGCTTAGCATAAGGGCAAAAATATAGAGGTATTTGTACGTCAGAGAAATTATCAGGAGTACAACATCCGGGATGCGAAATATCTTCAGAGCGCGGATGATGTCGGCAAAAGAGGTTGTAAAGAGTACAAGGAGCGAGACAGATACCGATGCAAGAACGCGGAGCGTGATGACGGCACAGACGCGGAAACCTTCAGCTGTGATGCCCAGTTGTGCAGGAATGGTATAAATCCAGAACTCCCGGACCTGCGCGAAATCAATCAGCGGGATGACAACTGAACCGGGCGTAATAATGTTCAGCATGGCCGGAGCGGAAAGAAGAAAACCGAACAGGGCTGCGGCCGGAATCGCCCTGCCGTAAAAGGCTGGAAGATCCACCCTTGACGTCAGCGCAAGCAACGCTATGCCTGCATTGATCAAGATGAGATCCCCCGGCGCACTTTTCAGGCTTATGATTATGAGAAGAGCCGCGCCGAAAAGCACTTTAATCCTGCTGTCGAGTGCGTGCAGCCATCCTCCGGAGGGCGTCATTTCCGACTGCTGAAACATAGTCCGGATCATTCGTGCTACACCCGTGATGCCGCGATCGACATGGGAAAGAGACCGCGTGTGACGAGGCCCCTTCGATTGGCGAACGGATTGATCCAGGAGAAATGCCGGGATATTATTTGTCACGCCGCCTCAGGGCACGACCAAGTAGGAATGCGATGCCTCCTCCAATTGCAATGCCCGCCAGGGCCGATGCGACATACCAGAATGCCTGCGCCCCGAACGAAGCGCCCTCGCCCGCCGCATTATAGTCGGGGATCGGTGCCTTCCATAGATCCGCCAGCCTTTCGAGTCCGGCAGGGACGAAACCGATCAATTCCTTTAATTTTTCAGGACTCCATTCCCCCCAGGCATCTACGGACTTGAAAAGTTGCGGGAGATAGATGCCAAGCGGACTCATCAGCGCCATTATCACCAGACCTGCAAGCAGCTTTTTTTGAAAAGCGCTCATGCCTGTCCGCCTCCGAATGCATAAATCAAATCCTTTTCATTGCGTATGAAGTATCTGAGGAGCAGTACGGTCACCATTCCCTCCACAACGCCGAACAGGATGAGATGTTGAAAAACCATAGCGGGGACGGCTACAGAGAGCGGATACGGTGCATAAAGCGGCGTTCCTTGGGCATCAGCCGCTATGATCGGCTGAATGCCGAACTGTACTGCAGCAGTCAGCGATGCTGCAAAGAGCCCGATGTAGCCTGCAAGAAATGCCGCAACTGCAACGCGAGTTCCTTCTCGGGCCGTGCCGCACACCGCTTTGAACGTACCGTATCCGATAAAAGGCAATACCGTCGCCATGTTGAAACAATTGGCCCCGATTGCTGTTATTCCCCCGTCGCCGAAGACGACCGCTTGAATGACGAGGACGATCGAAATTGCGAGAACAGCCGCCCAGGGCCCGAGCAGGATAGCGATGACGGCTCCGCCGACGGCATGGCCGCTCGTTCCCCCCGGGATCGGTATGTTGAACATCTGGATGAGAAACGAGAAGGCGGCAGCCATCGCAAGGTAGGGCACATGGCGATGCGAGAGCCTGTCCCTGACTTTCCGCAGCGCCGTGCTCCAGAAGACTGCGGCAGCGCCAAGCAGCGGAATATATGTTTGAGGACTGAGATAGCCATCCGGAATGTGCATTGATGTTTTCCTTTAGAATTTGAACGTCAGTCCGAACAGATAGCTGATATCAGTCTCAGGTTTCGTGAGTCCGAATTTGACGCCTGCATCGACGCTCACTGCGTCGGTAATAGTGTAGACAAGCCCCCCGAGCACATATGCAGGGCTGCTATTTGAACTGCGGGATGAATTCGTATCTACACCGATATCCACAACAGCTTTCAGGTTTTTCACAAGTTCCGCTTCCGAGGCAAGGGAAGCATGCCAAAGGTTCCTGCGATCATCGGAACTGTTTTCGTTCCGGATATATCCGAGATTTGCATGGAAGGCGAACGGCTCCAATTCCTTTGTAGTGATAAAATAGAGGCGATAGGCTATACGTCCGCTGCCGAAACCTCGCTCATCGTCGCCGGTCGGCAAGGTGAGGCCGGGCTTAAGCGCAAACGACCACCCGTCCTGCTCAAAGAAACGCCACTTCAGATCCAGACCCACATCTCCCAGCCCGTCGGAACGGCCGGCAAGGGCGCCGTCATGACGAACCCGATACCATAAATACGGAACGCTCAAGACAGCATCGGCTTTGTCATGCACGCCATAAGTCAATACCATTAGCGCCTCTCCGGTCTGTGTCTTGCGGATAACCATCGCACCGTCATCCGAGAAAATACGCTCCTTATCCCGGCCGATCGCAACCCCTGATTCAAGCTGTATCTTCCCGGCTCCGAGCGTACCCGTGTCGTCCGTTACAAGAGGCTGACCGGCATACGAGGCGCCGGCTATTGCGAACAACAGAATAACTGCAAGAAGAGTGAGTTTCATAAAGCCTCCCGAAATAAAAAACCACGAACAACTCCTCCGGACCTTCTGGCCGTCTGGAGCCTTCGTGGCTCGTTCGAAAGTTACGATACCAGAGTCCCGGAGCGAGTGTCAATACGCCGGACAGACACATGGTAGAATGAACAAGAGGAGATCATGAAGGCACTCATTCAACGAGTCAGCGAGGCATCAGTTAACATAGACGGAACTGTCGTCGGAAAGATCGGCCGCGGATTGCTCATTCTGTTAGGCATCGAAAAGCACGACAGGGAGCAGGATGCCGACTCTCTTGTCTCGCGATGCTCAAATCTTCGCATATTTCCGGACGATGCGGGAAAAATGAACCGCTCTGTTCAGGACATCGGCGGATCACTGCTCATAGTATCGCAATTTACGCTCTGCGCGAATTGCGGCAAAGGCACCCGTCCGTCATTCGACGCGGCAGCTGGGCCCGAACATGCACGCCTGCTTTACGAGCGCTTCGTATCGGCATGCAAGCACCTTAAGAGCCCCGTTGCGACCGGAGAGTTCGGCGCGTCAATGCAGATCGCACTTACAAATGACGGGCCGGTAACGATTCTGCTGGAGTCGCGTAAATAACCATGCAAAAGCTGTTGCACACATTTTTGTCGTTTGCATGCAAGGCCGGCATACTCGATTCGGGATTCTTGGTCGGCGGCACCGTGCGCGACCTTTTGCTCGGCCGTCCGACGAACGACATCGATGTCGCACTTGCAACCCATGCGGATTACTATGCGAGAAGTTTTGCTGCATCCATAGGGGGCACGCTCGTCGAGCTCGATCCGGATTTCGGCGTTCTCAGGGTCGTGAAAGATGGGGAATATCTCGATATCTGCAGGCTGCAGGGAGCCTCGATCGAGGAAGACCTCGGCCGCCGCGACTTCACCATCAACGCGATGGC
>DATHDH010000056.1:0-2346 GCA_035319145.1 Dissulfurispiraceae bacterium
AGTGTTCCTTCCTCAGCCTGATTTCTCCGGAGGGCGCCGAGCAGACCATTGCAATCTTCGAGGCTGCATGCCGCGGGATACTGGGGCATGTCACCTTTGAGAGCACCATGATGAGGGCGCCGGAAGGCTCCTTTCCTGCCGAACTTTCTCTGCGCGTGGTTAAGATAGAATCGGCCACACTGGCAGTTGTTGATATCCGGAACATTACCGCCAGGCTCCGTGCCGAGACGGCATTGAGGACGTCCGAAGAACGGTATCGCACGCTCTTTGAGGAATCCAAGGATGCCATTTATATCTCCGCGCCTGACGGGACATTCATCGATATCAATCAGGCCGGAATCGATTTGCTCGGGTGCCGGTCACGCGACGAGGCATTGAGCCTCAATCTGATGCGCGATCTCGTCATTGATCCGCATGCAAGGGCCGAGACGTCGCATGCGCTGTCGGAGGCGGAATTCATCAGAGACTTCGAGCTTGCAATTCGCAGGAAGAGCGGCGAAAAGATCGATGTGCTGCTTACCGCTACGGCAATGCGAGATGATCGCGGCGCAATTGCCGGATATCGCGGGATGCTGCGCAATATTACCGAACACAAGCGTCTCGAACAGCAGCTGATGCACTCCCAGAAAATGGAGGCCATCGGCACCCTTACCGCCGGCATTGCGCATGACTTCAACAATATCTTAACGTCGATTCTCGGCTATGCCACCATGCTTCAGCTCAGAACGCCGGACGACAGCCCGTTGCGGCCGAATATCAAGAACATCATCATTTCGTCGGACCGCGCGGCATCTCTTATCAGACGCCTGCTCTCGTTCAGCCGCCAGCAGCCGCTCAGCATGCAGCCGCTTGATGCAAGCGAAATCATCATTACCACGGGCGAACTGATTCATACCATCATCGGGACGGATATTGAGCTGAAAGTGCTCCCGCATCTGGAACAGCTGCTCATTAATGCCGACAGAGGACAGCTGGAGCAGGTTATTGTGAATCTCGCGACCAACGCACGCGATGCGATGCCGAACGGAGGCATTCTGACCCTGCAGTCCGAGCCGTTTCATATGAATTCAGATTTTGTCCTGAGGTTCGGCTACGGCGAGCCCGGTGATTACGTATTGCTGTCGGTCAGCGATACCGGCTCCGGGATAAATGGGGACATTATGAGAAAGCTTTTCGAGCCGTTCTTCACGACAAAGGAGGTTGGCAAAGGAACCGGTCTCGGGCTTTCTATCGTTTACGGCATCGTGAAACAGCACGGCGGATTCATCAATGTGGAAAGCGCGGCAGGGCATGGTGCTTCTTTCAGGATTTATTTGCCGCTCATGCTCCGGCAGCCCATTTTTGCAGGCGATCCCGAATAAACTGAATCATCAGTTGATGTTCCTCCACACCCCGCCCCTGTATGTGCAAGGGCGATCCAAATTCGAAATGAACGGCCTTAGACGGATCGATCGGCCCAAAATCCTTAATAATATTTCCGTTCCCCCATGCGTCGGTCTTCAGCGCGAACGGGATGACAGGCACGCCCGCCTTCTTTGCGAGCTTTATCCCTATTGAATTGAACTGGTCGGGATCGAACACCGCTGTTCTGGTGGTTTGCGGAAAAATAATGATCGATCTCCCCGCCTGGAGACGGCTTACGCCGCCATCCATGACGACGGCAAAGTCTTCCCGCGGGTTGCTGCGGCCGACGGTAATGGGGTCGCGCGATCTCATAATGTGACCGAAGACCGGATAGTCTAGCAGGCTCTGCTTGACGACAAAGGTTACGTCCTTAACCGGTTCGATGATGCAGGGAAGAACCATCGTTTCGAGCGTGCTCATGTGATTACCGATAAAAATGCAAGGACCTTCTAGCCGCTCGATATGATCGACGCCGGTTATTTCAAAATGCACGCCGGCGGCCTCCAGTGCCTGCATCACTGCATAGCTGCTCGTCGCCCAGCCGACGTCGCCATACCGATCCTGCTGCGCGGCACGGCTAGAACGGTACACAATGGCATAATACCTCCGATAGAAGGCAAAAGAAGGCAACAATGTTGTTCTTCGCGTCGGCGTTACATACGTGCCTGATACAAACGGAACCAGCTGTCGCATCGAATCCTCCGGGCCAGAGAGCAGAAACAGTATTCCTGCCGTTTACTCAAGCACCCATGACCATACGACCGTCGGAGGCGTTCCGGGAGCGGAGGCAGCCTTGGTATCAAGCATGGCCCGGGTAATGGTCTTATCGTTCAGCAGAACCTTCAGTTCTATGTCCGCGACAGACGTCTCGCTCCGGGCAAGCACGGTTGTCGCATCCCATTTTGTAACTTTATAAACAAAACGGTGCGGGTAAAGCGTCGG
>DATHDH010000057.1:0-25507 GCA_035319145.1 Dissulfurispiraceae bacterium
TATGCGCTATGATGGCATGCGGTATCATTTCTTCTTCGGCTTGGTGCGCGTCGGGGTCCGCGCCACGACAGCTTCACCATGATGATTATCCATCATGCCTGAACCGGCGCCCGCAGCTGTCGTATTCGCCTCCTCGGCGAGCTCGGCTTTCGCTTCCGCGATGATGTCTTCCATTACTTCGCTCATCTCTGCTATGCTCTCTTTGCCTTTCTCGTAAAGCAGCACGCCGCCTTTGATTGCTGCCTTGGCTGCCGGTTTAAATGCGCTCGCCAGAACCGGGATTACCGATGGAGCTATGACAGCTGCCCCGATGCCTATCGCCAACCCCGTCAGGATATTGCCTTTCAGTCCGTTCTCAAATAATGCCATCTTCCCCTCCTTGCTTGTGTGAGAATAATCATGCCGATAAAATAGCATATGACGTGTCAAGCTAGTTATAGCTGCCTGACACCTTTCTTGATGAGGATGATGAACTTTACCGCGCACAGCTGTCAAGATCCAGAATACGATAGATAGAATAACCTCTTTTTTATGCGCAAGAATAGGGAATGCTCTAGCACTGACAGCCGCAGGACATGCAATTGCCGTCCATTGTGATCAAATGAATTTGCCTGGTGCAAGTGATTGTGCTATAAATTAGTATTCTAAACTAACAGAGGAATGACATGAACCCAGCCCAGTTGCTTTCAATCATCTCAGCATTGACGGCATCTATATGGTCAGTTTGGACGTGGAGCGATGAACAAAAAACGAAAAGGCGCATTCATCGTGACCAGGCGGCAGCATTATATATTAATCCCTTATTAGTAGCAATCGATGAGCTACAGTCGCGTCTATACGGCATTCTCGAAAAAGATGAACTTGCTTTCTATAAAAAAGAATATTCAAAAAAATATGCCTTTGGTTCTCCGGCTGCGATCGAAATCCTTTATCGCTTGAGTCAATATTTCGGCTGGGCTCACCGCAATTTCCGCTATGGCCCATATACCAAAGACCCGTTTGTCATAAATCTGCAAAGACAGATTGGGGATGCCTTTGAAAATAGGGGGGAATTCCCAGATGAAGCCTTCCGCTTCAGTTACGATGAACGAGTATCTCTCGGCAATGCAGTAGTAAGGCGGCTGGGGGAAGCCACTGCAATTCTCCCTGTTTTTGAATCTATACCACTTTATCAATTTGAAGATGAGCTTGGGGATGAAGCAAGCAAACATGCCGCTTTATATCAAAGTAAAGCCGTTCGACGCGCTCTTCAATCAATCGACAGCGCCAACGATCCCGATGACTTGGAGGGACGTGAACGCTTAAGAGTGCTACAGAACCTCTTGGTAGATTTATTGGTTTATCTGGAGGAGAAAGAGGGGTTTTGCGTATCAATTGGCGAACACCAGAAAAGTCGGCTGAGAGGGATAGCGTTATCTATTGAAAACATGCATTCACCGGAAGTGAGAGTTCTTCATCAATGCCAAGGCCGCGTGAGATTGGAGATTCCACGCATAAAGAAAGATATTGATTATGCAAATCGGCTGAAGGGGATGCTGGAACATGTTGAAGATATAACTCATGTGCGCATCAACATGCCGGCGGCCTCGGTTATCATTCACTTTGCCAGGCATGTGAGAGAGATGGAGTTTTCATCAAAAATTATCAGCATGATTACTCAAAGAAATCAAACTAATGCCTGAATGACATAGCGATTGAATTCTGGCTGCTCTAAAATTAAAAACTCGTTGATACCCCTTTTTCTGGAGAAAGCATTGATCTCTCGCCCCAGTTGATTCCGCTGCAATATACAAATGTTAATTATGCTATTATCTCTCAATGATACAAACAATTCATAAGACTGTTGCGGTCTGGATTAAGTCAATATTTATGGAATTCTTGGGTCTAAGCCGGACTATGATGATTTACTGTTTATTAGTCATTGGACTGTTTCTATTATTAGCAACATTCTGGTTTTTTCATTCGGCTCCTCCGGGTACCATTATCATGGCAAGTGGACCTCCAGGAAGTATTTTTTATTCGAATGCTGAGAAGTACGCTAAGATATTATTGCGTCATGGCGTTACTCTAAAAGTTCTTCCATCAGCTGGATCCGCCGACAATCTTAAGCAATTATCTGACGCGTCTCATCATGTTGATATAGGGTTTATTCAAAGTGGCACTTCAGACGGCAAAAGATATGACAATCTGATTTCACTCGGTAGCGTATCCTATCAACCGGTTCTCATTTTTTATAGAAATAAAACCTCTATCGATCTGTTATCCGATCTTAAAGGCAAATCGATAGCAGTCGGCCCTGAAGGCAGCGGCACACATAAACTTGCACTGACACTCCTTGCGGCTAATGGCATTGAACAGGGAAGTTCAACCACCTTGCTTACTATAGATTCTGATATTGCGGTGAAGTATCTTGTTGATAATAAGATAGATGCTGTCTTTTTAATGGGTGATTCTGCCTCCTTGCAGAATATCCGCACACTTTTATTGGCGCCTGGAATATATCTGTTTGACATGACGCAAGCAGACGGGTATACAAGACGAATTTCTTATTTAAGCAAGCTGATATTGCCCAAGGGGGCCGTCGACTTTGGAAATAATATCCCAGACCATGACGTTCATCTTGTGACACCAACGGTCGAATTAGTGGCAAGAGATGATTTGCATCCAGCTTTATTAGATTTATTTATAGAGGCTGCTCAAGAAGTGCATGGCGGCGCCGGTCTCTTTAGAAATAAAGCTGAATTCCCCTCACCAGTATCATTTGACTTCATTATCAGCGATGACGCAATACGCTACTATAAATCAGGGAAGACCTTTCTTTATCGCTATTTGCCATTTCGGTTAGCAAATCTTGCCAATCGCTTTTTGGTCGTATTCGTTCCTATTATCCTATTACTGATCCCTGGAATTCGAGTTATTCCAGCTGTCTATCGTCTGCGAGTTAATTTAAATATCTATAAATGGTACCGGGTTCTTTTGGCTCTTGAACGTGAAGTAATGATTCCTATAGATCCAAGCAAACAAAGCGAACTATTGCAGAGTATTGATCGCATTGAAAGGGATGTTGATGCAATGAAGGTTACCGCTCCCTTCGCCGAAGAATTTTATGTTTTGCGCGGTAATATTAATTTTGTCCGCACGAAAATATTAAATAGCATCCGGTTATCTGCATAAACATTAACTGATGATTGCCACGACATCGTGGACGTGAAACAGTGACCTGCTCCAAATCATTGTACCATGCACAGAGTCGTACTTAACGGCATAGAAACTGGCATCTTAGCCACTGGTGCCGGCGGTCTGTAGCCCAGTGCACTGTGGGGTCGGATGTGATTGTACTCTCTACGCCAATTTTCAATAACCACTGTAAATCGGCTTCATCATTTGACCCACTTCTCAGCCAAATCGGCTTTCAATTGTGACCCGCTCTTGAACGTCTTAACTGCTTGTGATTAATATAAATATATCCACATCAGATGGGTCATTTTTTGACACCGATGGTGGGTCAATATTCAGTGCCGATTTACAAATGGCGACAGGATCAGTGCCGACAAGCTCAAAAAGGACTTCAGGAAAGCTGTCAGAGAATCTGGAATTGACCACTGCCGGTTTCATGATCTGAGACATACCTTCGCAACGCGACTTGTACAGAAGGGAGTAGACATTTACAAAGTCTCCAAGTTGCTTGGCCACAAGAGCATTGAGACGACTCTGAGGTATGCACATCATTATCCTGAGAGTCTCAGAGATGGAGTGCAGGTACTGGACAAGCAATCTGACGGTCGAAGAAGGCGCAAAACTGGGTGAGCAAGTCGTTTATCACGTTTTTATCACGTTTTATGTTTAAATATTGGTTAAAGCGTTGAGCCCCCTTAGCTCAGGCGGATAGAGCACAGGTTTCCTAAACCTGGTGCCGCAGGTTCGAATCCTGCAGGGGGCACCATTTTTCTCCTAAATCCCATGGAGTTCCTGGCCCTATTCCGTCAATCGGCATGTCGTCTCTCTTTAAGCTGGGCCGATTCGGGATTACTTCTGAGATAAACTTTCAGAAGCGGCTAGAATATTCAGTCGGAACAGCACAGGACCGAATTTATGGCGGCGAAAAGATACTTCTGCCTTTTGAAATTCTTTGACAATCTCCTTATCGGCCTTCGTGTAAGCGTTAAGCTGACATTCACAATCTTTTAATATAGAATACGATATCAACAGTAAGGTAAGGAGGTATCTCTTATGGCCGTCAGTGCAGCAAAGAAGATCAATCCTGATGACTATATTCTATCTGTCCTGTCGCCTGAGGACAGGCTTGATGCAGCCTTTAAGGTCGCAGGGGAGGCGTTTAAGAAAACAAAGCTGACTATGAAGGATGTTGAAAATGCCGTAAAATCAGTCAGGAGAAGGGCTTACGAAAAGAAGAGGTAGGGTTGTCATCGACACCGGCGTGCTTGTCTCGGCCTTTGCCTTTGGTGGCGTTCCCGCAAAAGCTGTAAGAAAAGCATTCAGGGAAGCAGATATTTACGTCTCGCCGGAGCTGCTTCAGGAATATCGTGAGACGCCGGTCAAGCTTGAAGTGCAGGGGAAGATCACACATCAGCAGATGCAGACGCTCATCTCCGGCATTGCCGCTGCTGTAGCACATGCAAAAATCGTGTATCCTGCGGAGAAACTCTCTGTCTGTCGCGACCCCGAAGATGACATGCTTCTCGAATGCTGCCGCTCTGCAAAGGCAAAATATCTTATTACCGGTGACAAGGACCTTCTCGATATCACAGCTCTTCCTTTTGAACTGCACATAATGACGGCGCAGACGTTTATCGAAGACTGACAGATTAAATCATCACTCGGCACCGTGAAGTAAACGTGCACCATTTTTCTCCCTTGAACAGACCCTCAGAACTCCCTGTCGTTCACGAAATTCACCCTCAGCATTTTCCCGGCTATGACGAAATTCATTTGTGATATACTTGGCCTAAATTGATGCGCCGGGAGGAGCGCCGTCGGGTTTTCGGGCATAGTCGGAAACCCGACTAATGCCGAAAGCGGCGTATTAGAGATCATTGCCGGCGCTTTGCTGTCAATGAGTTATCACCGTTTGGATTTCGATCGGCTTGGATCGTTGGCGGCAAAATGCTGGAGTTATCGAGAAACTAGCTAATAACTGGTTCCCTCCCTCCGCTTCGCTCCGGGAGGGAATGCGGCGCTGACCGGCTCTCGTGCCTACTGCCCTCCGCTGCGCTGCGGGCAGGGAACCAGGCACTCGAAACGGACTCCCCCTTGCGGGGGGCCGCTCAGCGCCGCATTGGGCGTCATAGTCCCCGACCCTATCTGCTTCTGAAAGGAACTCATCACGATGACAGTTGGACGCAATGCCAAAGAGGTACTCGCGGAATTCATTCGTGAAGTGTGGAGCGAAGGTAACATCGAGGCATCAGACAAATACATCGCACCGAAATACAAGATTTTTCACGACCCAGGCGATCCGTGGGAAGGTCAGGAACTCGATCTTGCAGGTTATAAGGAACGGGTGAGAACACTGCGTGCCGCATTCCCTGACCAGCTCTTTGACATTCAAGGGCTCTTCGCCGATGGAGACGCAGTCGTGCTGACCTGGCTGTGGTCGGCCACACACAGGGGCGATATTCCTGGTTTTCCGGCCACGGGGAAGTCAATCACAATGTCAGGCGCGACTGCCTACTTCTTCGAGGGCGACAGACTCGCCGGACATTGGCAGATAACTGATCGTCTCAGCGTGTATCAGCAGCTTCAAAAAGCAAAGACCAGTGCTTGACCGTATGCCGCCCAACCCATCATTCCACCGGACGCTGCGCGATAAAGCAGCTCAGCGCCGCATTGGGCACTGGTTCTGCAACGCAGAAAAAGTACAAGTTTGACACTCATTGGATCAAGACCGTAGGAGGTCGAAATGTCTGTATCAGTGCTCTACATGTCGATGTCAGCAGACGGATACATCGCAGGCCCAAACGACACACCAGACAATCCCGGCGGTGACAACTTCATGCGATTGCACGAGTGGTACGGGTTCGAAGCAGCACCCCCTAATACGACGGGGATCGGCTGGGGCGCACATTTCATAGATGAAGGCAATGCGACGGGTGCAGTACTGACTGGCCGACGCACCGTAGAGCAGGTCGATCACTGGGGCGGAAATCATCACGGCGTCCCGATTTTCATAGTCAGTCACCGGCCGCCGGGTCCTTCGGTGGCGAACTATCCCTTGGTGACGTATGTGACCGATGGGATCGCCAGTGCGATGGCGCGGGCAAAGTCCGCTGCGAAAGACAAGAACGTCATGGTGCACGGTGCATATACGGCACAACGAGCACTGGAGGCCGGCGTATTGGACGAGTTGCAGATCCATCAAATCCCAGTACTGTTCGGTGGTGGCCGTCGGCTATTCGAGGTGCTGCCATCTCGTATCGAGTTAGAGATCATCCGAGTGATCGACACGCCAGAGGCCACACACATCCGCTACCGCGTCCGCCGCTGAGTCGGTCGACTAGCTTCTTCCAAAGCATGCAAATGCGCCCAACAAAGCGTGCACCGGATGGCCAGAAAGACTGTGAAAGCGCCCTGTTCACTGTAAGGTCTTGGAAAAGGCGCATCGCACAGAGCAAGAATGTAACTCTCTTATTTAGCTTATATATGGAAAAATGAATGGGCCTCCACAAACACATCCTTTTGCTAGGCTCGTTCCTGTAGGCAGTTTCACACACAAAAAAACGGGACAGAAAGGCCCAACCAGTCAATAAACCTGACCGGAAATAGCCGCGTTCTTAAAAAGTCGGCCGGCAGGTTATTTCACCGTTAGCTACACAACCTCAGTCTTAATAAGAGAAGAACATGTCACGAATGATTTTCGTAAACCTCCCCATCGCTGATTTGAAGGCGTCCATGTCGTTTTACGCCGCGCTTGGCTTCAAAAACAACCCGCAGTTCACCGACGATACGGCTGCGTGCATGGTGTGGAGCGAAACAATCAGCGCAATGCTCTTGACCCACGCCAAGTGGCGCACCTTCACAGCCCGCCCTATTCCCCCGGCCTCATCAAGCGAGGTAATGCTCGCTATCTCGTGCGTTTCTCGCGATGAAGTTGACGCAATGAACAAAGCAGCATCAGAAAATGGTGGGACCGCCGACATCAATCCGGTTCAGGACCTCGGCTTCATGTATAACCGTAACTTGGCTGATCCAGACGGTCATGTTTGGGAAGCAATGTGGATGGACATGAGAGCAATGCCGACTGTTGAATAGATGTCGAGTACCGCGGCTGACGACAGCATGCATCGGACGGCGCTACGCCCCGCCGCATTATGCCTCTTGACAGTGAACGCCCGTTCGCTTTAGTATTACAGCATGCCAAAGAAAGTAGCGAAAGAAATTCTCATGAAGCGGGCTGAAAGCATCCGCCATTTTTACCAGGCAAGGGACCGCATGCCATCCTTTTCGGAGATTGGCGATCTGATAGGCCTCAGTTCAAAAAGTAGTGTATCCAAGCTGGTGCATCAGCTTCACAACCATAACCTTGTCGACCTGGACCCTGCAGGCCACCTGCTTCCCGGCAGGATGAAGAAGCCTATTCGCATGCTTGGTACAGTGGAGGCCGGCATTCCGAGTGCTGCCGAGCAGGAGTCGGCTGAAGCCATATCTCTTGATGAGTTCATGATAGGCAATTGCATGGAATCGTTTCTTTTGAGGGTCTCGGGGGATTCCATGCAAGACCTTGGCATTTTGCCCGGCGATATGGTAGTCGTTGACAGGAGCGTTCCTGCAAATAACGGAGATATCGTCATTGCCGAGGTTGATGGCGCCTGGACCATGAAGAAATTGAGAAAGTCGGGCGCAAAGGTTGCTCTCATCGCGGCAAACAGGAAATATAAGCCCATTCATCCCAAAAACGAACTCAAAATCGCCGGTGTCGTTACCGGTGTCGTTCGTAAATACTAAAGACACACTCCTTAAGCAACCATGCTCATCATTGTTGCATCATTCATGTAAACATCCATCATCTTGAGACACTGCTGCAGGAAGCCTCGCTGTTGGCTGCTTTTTTCAGCTTTCCTGAGAGTCCACGATGCGTCCCCTGCAAAGATCCGCGTTTTTCGGTATAAAATAGCTATATGTTTGAACACAGGTCGGAGCCGCTCATATCGCTGCGGGCTTTTCTGGGTCGCATCGCCCGCAGCATTGTCGTGGTATGCACGATTATCCTGCTCTCTCTTGTCGCCGGAATGCTCGGGTATCATATTTTCGAAGGATTGACATGGATTGACGCTTTTCTGAATGCCGCCATGCTTCTGGGCGGCATGGGACCGGTCAATGCACCCGCATCATTTTACGGGAAGCTTTTTGCCGGCCTTTATGCACTTTATTGCGGGCTCATCGTGATTGTCGTTGCCGGTGTTCTTCTTGCGCCGATCGTGCATCGCGCATTGCATAGATTTCACATGGCGCAAACGAAATAATCTGGACTCGATACACTCTCTTGAGGCAGCCTGCCGCTGCGGTTTGCGTGACTGATTCGCCTGTAATCCTGAACGGTTCCGGAGTAACCCCCAATCGGTATCAATAACAGAAGCTCCTAACGGCGGTAGACCTCTCCGATTGCGGACCAGTCGAGACTGCCGAGTCCCTTTCTGACCGCCAGCCTGAACATCTCTCGCACCTCCGCGGCAACAGGAAGCGGGACGCCTGTTTCGTCACCGAGTTGAAGGGCATAAGTGAGATCCTTTTGCATCCATCGCAATGCGAAGAAGACATCGTCGTGGCTGTGATTCATGATACTTGGCGCCTTCATCTTGATGACGGTATTCGCGATCACGCCGCTTGTAACGGCCTTCAGTACCGCCTCCTTATCCAACCCGCACTCTTCCGCGAGGGCCATGCCTTCGCCGAGACTAGCAACATGCGCAGCTGCCATCATGTTATTGATCAGCTTGTAGGTCATGCCGGTTCCGACAAGACCGAAATGAATCTGCTCCTGGCTGAAGCATTTCAGAGTCGGCTGCACTGTCTGATATACGCCGACGTCAGCCCCGACATAGAGGATTAGCGAACCGGTGGCTGCGGCCGACTTGCTGCCGGCCATGGCCGCGTCGGCAAAGTGCAGACCATGACTCTCGGCCTCGGCCGCAAGCCGCCTGACCCAGGGAATCGATAAGGTGCTGCACTCCACAACAATCGATCCGGAACGGGCGCCGGCCAGACCGCCGTCCGCTCCAAGCCAGACCGCCTGGGAGGCCGCGTCGTCCCCGACGACACTGATTATGACATCCGCCTTTGCCGCTGCGGCAGACGGCGTGCTCTCAAGCGTCGCGCCCAGGCCGACGATCTGTTTTGCCTTTTCTGCCGTTCGATTGTATACAAACAATTCGCAACCATTCTTGATCAAATTGACGGCGATTCCCATTCCCATCGTACCAAGGCCGAACAACGCGACACGTGTCATGACTGCCTCCATTTCATTATCAACCTGCCGCGATCAGTGGCCGGCGGCAGCGCCCCAGAGTTCCTTGAGGCGCTGGTCGCGCCCGCATCTGGCGCGGTAGAACTTATAGCGGATCGGATTCTTCTTATAGTAATGCTGATGATAATCCTCCGCCGGATAGAACTCGCCGGCCTGCACAATTTCCGTCACGATCGGTTCCTTGAATGTCTTGGTCTTTTCCAGCAGCAACCTCGACTGCAATGCGGCCCTGTGCTGTTCTTCGGTCTGATAAAAGATAGCGCTGCGATACTGATGACCCGCATCGCAAAACTGCCTGTCTTTGGTCGTCGGGTCAATATTGTGCCAAAAGACATCGAGGAGCTTTTCGTATGTCACTATTGCCGGGTCGTAGACGATCTGTACCGATTCGGCATGACCCGTACCGCCGGCCGACACCTCTTCGTAGGTGGGGTTCTTCTTCTGACCGCCGGCATATCCCGACGTGACCGACAACACTCCCGGAATCACATCGAAAGGATGCTCCATGCACCAGAAGCACCCTCCGGCAAAAGTCGCCGTTTCATATCGTGCAGCAGCAGCCGTGCCGATTGCTGCGACCGCAAACGACAATCCCATTATAAAAAGACCGATCATTTTCATACAGACTCCTTTTTAAGCCGGCAAATTTTCATGGAGCGCCCACTTTTCCATTGGCAGCGCTGCCCGGACGAGTATACCTGCAGAGGCAAGGGATCAATATAATGCGCTTGCGTCCGACATGCAGATATGACTCTTACCTCAATTGTAGCGCAGTTTTGCCCGTCATTCACGTGTCGGCGGAACAAGCCCGCCCAAGAAAACGGGGCTGCACATTCGCTGTGTAGCCCCGCCAATCGCGCTCTTGAGGTTCTCTATTTAATCCCGGTCATGTCCATGACCGCGTCCGTTATCATGCCCCCGGCCATGTCCTCGGTCGTCGCCTCGCGAACGCCGCCAGTCCGCGTCATCATCCCTCCATCTCTTCTGATAGGGCCCTTCCCATTCGCGGGTATGGGCGGACTCGCGACGATCCCATTCGCGCCAATGTTTTTTCAACTGACCGTAAGGAATGCGCTGATGTCCCGGAGGCGGCACATAATACCGCGGAGGCAGGTGGAGAAAGACGGCAGGCACTCTCGGAGAAGGCACATACGACCATGGTCCGTTATAGTACGTTGATGAAAACCAGTATCCGTCATGAAGCGCATACCAGAACCCCGAATAAAAGAAAAGTTGTTCGCGCGCGTCGGGAGCGAAATAGACCGGCGTATTCGGGATCAGAAATACGGACGGCGGCCCGCTCACAATCACGGGCGGCGGCGCTCCGATATTGACATTGACACTGACATGGGCCGCGGAGGCTCCTCCGGCAATCAAGGCCGTCATCAAAACACTTGCTATGAGAATTTTCTTCGAAGACATACACCCTCCTTTTTTTCAGCGGGACGCCTTTTGTATCTTAACCGATCGGCCTTCCCCGCTTGTTCCCCTTTTTGTTGCTTGTGATGACAGGGTGGGACGTCTTTAGGTTTAACAGGTCGAATACGATAGACGCACTGGCAAACGTCAGAGCGCGCGATCCAAAGATTTCGCTACGGCCTCGCCGTGACGTCTGGCTTCGAGAGCCAGGGCTGCGAACACTTCTTGTGCGGCCCCTCCCGACACATGATGTGCAAGCCTCAGATAGTGATCATATGTCACCATCCAGATCGAAAGAAGGAATTCGAGAACTTCAAATATGCCCTTCCCCTGCGCCCACTGCAAGGAATCCGAAATACGGACGCACCCTGCCATAAGGTCATCACACGGCATCCCGAGAACGCATTGCGGGAAATCGGCTGGAATCTCTCCTATCGTGCGGACATAGAGTTCCGTGATGCGCTCCGCCTCATCCTGCACGGGCAGAATGTCGGCCAGGTCGATTCCGGGAGATACGGCAGCAAGCCGGTCGAGAAAGCGGGCGGTTCCTTTATTGACAATCAATGCCATGCCTAAAAGATCGGCCAGCGGCAAATGCGAAGGCACACAGAACATCGCGGAGACCGGCGATCCGCTTGTCTTGGCTCCCTGATAGGCGAGAATACCGCCCTCCATGCTCCAGACATCCCGGAACCCCGCTCCCTGCAGCAATGTTGCAGCAGACCTGCTGCGATTTCCCGATCGTCAATAAACGAGAATCTTCTTGTTTAGCGGCAGTTCGTGCAGGTGCGCCTGCAATTCGCTGATCGGAATATTGATCGCTCCGGGAAGATGATCTGCTTCATACTCGGCCGGCTGTCGTACATCAAGAAGAACATATGCGTCGGGCCGACATTGCTCGATGCACCTCCGCACCTCTTCGGCGGAAATTTCAGGCACTCGTTGAAAAAAGTCGAATATTGACATGCTACTAAACTCCCCCGGCTACCGTCCGGAATGCTTCGGACGCATGCCCCTGGATTCAAGATATACACAGACTGCATCTCGATGGTCCCCCTGCAGTTCAAGGGAGCTGCCTCTCCCCGCACCGCCTGTGCCGAGCTGAGTTTTCAACGCCTTCAGAAGCGCATCTCGCTCTTTTTCCGATGACTGAAGCCCTTCAATAACGGTCACCGTCTTACCGCCCCGCCCTGCACGTTCAATCCTGACGGTCAATTGCCGGCGGATCGGCTGCTGCTCTTGCCGAGGTTCGGCCTTGGGTTTGCTTTTGCTCTCACGAGCGGCTTCTGTGGAATATACAAGCACGGAGTCGTCACGGCGCATAAAAAATTTTACCACACGCGCGCCTCTTCCTTCTGTCCATTTGGCTTTGTTGTATGCTATCCTTTAAGTGCTTCAGTCATTGGTTACCTCGGGGACATCGGTTCCGGGGATTTTCACTTCTGCGTTACAGACCTAAGGAGGCAGCATGGCAAAGAAGATCTATGTGGGGAACCTGCCCTACACGGCAACCGACTCCGATCTGAGCACCCTGTTCGGCACGTACGGTTCCGTAACCTCGGCACGCATCATTATGGACAATGTAACCGGACGCTCCAAAGGGTTCGGGTTCGTGGAAATGGAGTCTGACGATGCTGCCCAGCAAGCCATAGCCGGTCTGAACGGCGCTCTCCTCAAAGAGCGCGCCCTGACCGTAGCTGAAGCCCGCCCGCAGGAACCCCGCGAGCGGAAGGGATTCGGGGGACGCCCGCGCCGCTAGTTCATCCGCGTTCGCATTGGGCCCCGGTCTCCGACGTTACGCTTGTTTTTTATCCCGCAAGAGGACGCGCAAAGGAACGTGCGTCCTCTTGTTCGTTACTTCACGAATGAACAGATATAATCGGTCAGCGTCCTGATCCTGACCGTGAATTTCGCGGCTGCCGGGACATGAAATGACTCGCCGCCCTTCACCGCCTGCCATTGAGCCGCCCCGGGAAGCATTACCTCAAGATCACCGGATTGAATTTCCATAATTTCAGCATCGCCCGTCGAAAACTCATACTCGCCGGGCTGCATTATGCCGAGTGTTTTCTTCGAACCATCCGCAAGGAGTACCGTCCTGCTCGTAACCGCACCGCCGAAGTAGACATTCGCTTTCTTTACGACAGAAACATTCCTGAACTCCGACATTGGGCGTCTCCTTCTCTTCTCTCTAGTTTGGTATTCGTTTCGACTCGCAGGGATACTGCATGCTTCATGATTACCGCAGGAGAACCGACAAGAAACTGCGACTACTCAACGACAATCCACCGCACCCGGTTGCGACCGTCATTCTTCGCACGGTAGAGCGCTTTATCCGCTGCTTCGAGAAATTGCGTCGCATTGTCCGGAACCTCGCGGGACGGAAGCCCCGAAGCCACCCCCACGCTGATGGTAACGACAGGAGAGATTTGCGAATCTCCGTGCGGTAGATTGAGCGCTATAATCCTTTCGCGCATGGTCTCACCGATTTTGATGGCTCCTGCAAGCTCGGTGTTCGGGAGGATGGCGACAAACTCCTCGCCGCCGTATCGCGCAACGAGATCTCCCGGTCGCTGAACAACCACCTTGAGGCCGTCCGCAACCCGCCGCAAGCAGACATCACCAGCCTGATGACCATGTCGATCGTTGTATGCCTTGAAGAAATCTATATCGACAAAAACAATCGCCAGGGGATGTTGTTCACGCACGCAACGCTTCCATTCGAGCTCGAATGTTTCATTAAAGTGACGTCTGTTTGCCAGGCCGGTCAGCGGGTCTTCTACTGAATAGCGTTTCAGGACTTCGTCCGCATGACTCTGTTTGACAATCGACCACATGGTATACATGTAAAGTCCGAGCTGTGCGGCATCTCCCTCATCGTAAGGATCCATCTTATTAGCAACGCCTGCGACCGCAACAATCCGCTCGCCCTCGAACACCGGAACGCTCAGGAGGCGATGGATGGCGAGGTGTCTATCCGGCATAGTTCTGCCGCGCAAAGCCTCCCTGAAGTCGTTGAAGATTGCCGCACGCCGCGTTCGGCACGGCTCTGCCCAGAGCCCCGCCTCGGAAAGTTTCTGGTGCATCGACTGTCCTGCCGTGCACTCCAGCTGAACATCCTGAGACCATACGCCCGGTTCGATAGTTCCTCTCTCTTCATCGACCATGTGAAGAAACCCGAATTTGCTTCTCGTCAGGGAAACAGCCTCTTCGACGGCATGTTCCCGGATCTCGGCCTCACCGGCGCTCCTCATCTGGCTCAACGTCAGAAGAGACTCGAGCCGCTCCTCATTCAGAAGCAGCACCTCCTCAGCCCTGCGCAACCAGGTAATATCCTGGCCGAGTACAGCAAGTTTGATGATTTCGGCACGCTCATCGCGGATCGGATACATCGCTATATGGGCAAATCTATCTCCGTGCGCTTCATCGAGATACGCACCCTTGCCGGTCTTCAAGACGTCGGCAATCCGGTTTCGCCATCGCCCCGCATCATCCGCCGAGAGGAGGTCGAAGATCTTTCTGCCGCGCAGATCCTGCCCTTTTCTGTCGGCTCTTTCCGCCAGCAGCGAGTTATGTTCAATAATAATTCCGTCGACATCAATAATGTAGGCAGCCTCTCGCAGCGCTTCGAGAAAGGCCCGCAGCGAGACCTCGCTCATCGCAAGGGAGACCTCCATCTTCTTGCGTTTTGAAATATCCCGTGCAACCGCATAAGTAATGCCCTGCTCCGGCTGCGGCTGGGAATTCCATTCCAGCCATCGGTAGCTGCCGTCCTTGTGGCGATATCTGTTCACGAAATTCAATGCAGGGATTCCCTTGCTGAGCTTTTCGGACAACATGGTTTTCGTAGCGGCAATGTCGTCGGGATGGATGAGATCGAAACAGGTGAGCGACAATATTTCATCTTCGGAAAACCCAAGGACCCGCTCAAACGCCGGGTTTACCTTGAGAAACCGTGCATTCCTGAAGTCGAAGATGCAGACCATATCGATCGAGAGATCGAAGATATTCCGCAGTTCTTCCTCAGCATGCTGTCGGGCCCTCCGTTCCCGCTGCAGAGCCGATTCGACGATATGCCCGTCGTTGGCCTGAAACTTCTCTTTCCCTTTTCCGGGCCCAAGCATATTCATATGATAGACTACCATCTCCGTCCGAATCCAGCTATAATGGACTGAACGGATGCAAAATATATTGTCAGGAGCCTGCCATGACATTGCCTCGCAACAAGACCAAGCTCGTCTGCACTATAGGCCCCGCCTCGGAACCGCCCGAGATTATGGAACGCATGATTCAGGCCGGAATGAATGTCGCCCGGCTCAACTTTTCGCATGGCGACTTCGAGAGTCATGCGCGTGTCGTGGCACAGATCCGCACCACGGCCGAACGGGTGGGTAGTCGGGTCGCCCTTATGGCCGACCTCCCCGGACCGAAGATGCGGATTGGACAGATAGAAAACGAGCCGGCGGAACTGCGTCCGGGCGCGGATTTTACCCTCACTGCCGACGATATTGCCGGAACCCATTCACGGGTATCGGTCACCTTCAAGAAATTGCCGATGGTCGTAAAGCCGGGCGATACGCTTTACTTGAACGACGGCCTTATTCAACTTCAGGTCCGTGAGATAACAGGCAACGATGTCCTCTGTACCGTCATTGTAGGCGGCGAACTGCGCTCACGCAAGGGTCTCAACCTTCCCGGCATCGATCTCGGTATCAGCGCATTCACCGATAGGGATCACGAGTGGCTTGCCATTGCCCAGCGGCTCGGCCTCGATGCGGTGAGCCAATCGTTCGTGGATTCCGCTGCCGATATAGAGGCGGTACGCGCCGCCGCGAAGGCTATGAATTACGATCCGTTCATCATAGCAAAGATCGAACGACAAACCGCCCTGAAAAATATCGATGAGATACTTAACGTCACGGACGGCATCATGATCGCCCGAGGCGACCTCGGCGTGGAGATCCCGATTGAAGAAATCGCTCTCGTGCAGAAATCGCTTATGCGAAAGACGAATTTATTGGGGAAGCCGGTCATAACCGCCACGCAGATGCTCGAATCGATGACGAATAATCCGAGACCAACGAGGGCGGAAGCGACCGATGTCGCCAATGCGATACTCGACGGGACTGATTGCGTGATGCTGTCCGCCGAGTCGGCTATGGGAAACTATCCGGTCGAGTCGGTCTCCATGCTTGCACGCATAGCGGCGGCAATAGAGCCGTCACGCCCTGCCCATTCAGTCCGCGAAGAGATCAGGCGAACAAGCCTTGGCAAATCCCCCAAGCTCTCCGACATAATCGCATTGAGCGTGGAGACCACGCTGGAATGCGCGTCTCCGGAAGCGGTCTTTGTTCCGACTCGCGCCGGCGGCACCGCCCGCAGCATAGCTCGCTTCCGCCTGCCTGTCTGGATTGTTGCAGTCAGCTCGCAGCTGTCGACCTGCCAGTCGCTTCAGTTCAGCTACGGCGTATATGCAACGCACGAACCGGATCACCCGGACAATTGGCGTGAATACGCGAAAGACTGGCTCTGTCAGCACGGAATCGACGGCAAACTTGTCATCTTTACGGAAGGGCCGTCTTCAAAATATCCCGATATGAACAACAAGATGGAACTCATCGACCTGACGCGAGAACCGGTGTGCAGACTAAAGCAGCTTCTGCGATTCTAATCTACCAGGGAGCGGACGATCTTCAGATTGCGGGGATCGTCCTCCTCCGTTTTTTTCGGTGTCTCGAGAACGAGCGGTACATCGCAAAAGAGAGGATGCGTTATGAACGCCTTCAGCGCATCGAGTCCGATGCCGCCCTGCCCAAGGTGTTCGTGGCGGTCTACGCCTGCGCCGAGGCCCTTCTTGGAGTCATTCAGGTGAATAAGCCTGACCGAGTCGCGCCCCAGCAATCTTTCTACCTCGTCGGCCAAACCGTGCAATTGTTCAGCATCGGCAAGGTCATATCCCGCCGCGAATGCATGGCAGCTGTCAAGACAGATGCCGCCGATCATCGGAGACTCTACCGCATCAATCATCTCTGCGATATCGGCAATGCGCGATGAGATGTCGCCGCGTTCGCCGGCCGTATTTTCGAGCAGCAGCCTCACACCCCATTTCTTGACCCGTGAAACCTGACGGAGCGCCCCTATCGCCCTGCGCCGGGCATTCGCCGGCTCGTCATACGAAGCGCTTCCCGTATGCAGGACCACGTATTCAGCACCAATCTGATCGGCAAGATCCATTTCCCGGATCAGGAGCGCAACTGATCTTTCGAGGAGATCGGATTTCTGGGCAGCAAGATTGATTAGATACGAGGTATGCACGAAGACAGGGGCAATGTCGTAACGCTTGCGCAAGTCCCTGAACTGCACAACCTGATCGTCCGGAATTGCCGCCGCTGACCACTGGCGCGGATTATGGGAGAATATCTGCATCGTGCCGCATCCGAGTTCGCGGGCACGCTCCGCGGCAAACTGAACGCCTCCTGCTATGGATGTATGAACCCCAACTCTTCTCGGTAGGGACTGCGCAACGGTTGACCTCATTTTACGGGACATTTTATCATAGACACCTATGCTCGCACCCGAACTGCAATTGGAAATGATCCGGCGGGGAACTGTCGAAATCCTCCTTGAGAAGGAACTCCTCAGGAAACTCGAAAAATCCTGTCGTGAAAATCGTCCGCTCATCATCAAGGCCGGTTTCGATCCAACCGCCCCGGATATTCATCTCGGGCACACGGTCCTTATTGAAAAGATGCGGCAGTTTCAGGAACTGGGTCACGACGTCGTTTTTCTGATCGGCGATTTCACGGGCATGATCGGGGACCCGACCGGCAAGTCCGAAACGCGCAAGCCCCTGACGAGGGATGATGTGCTGCGGAATGCCGAGACTTACAAAGAGCAGGTCTTCAAGATCCTCGACCCCGCAAAGACCCGCATTGTCTTCAACAGCGACTGGCTCGAAAAGATGTCGGTTACCGAACTCATCACCTTGCAGGCGAAACTGACCGTTGCACGAATGCTTGAGCGGGAGGATTTCAAGCAGCGCTTTCAGAGCCAGAATCCGATCGGCATCCATGAATTCATCTATCCGCTTCTGCAGGGATATGATTCTGTCGCTCTCCGTGCCGATGTCGAACTCGGCGGAACGGATCAGCGCTTTAACCTGCTGATGGGACGGGAACTCCAGAAGGAGTATGGCCAGGAACAGCAGATTGTGCTGATGATGCCCCTGCTTGAAGGGCTTGACGGGGTGAAGAAGATGTCCAAAAGCCTCGGCAACTATGTCGGAATTTCCGAATCTCCGAAGGAACAGTACGGCAAGCTCCTTTCGATAACCGACGAGCTGATGCTCAAGTATTACGAGCTCCTGAGCCACATCAGCCTCGACGAATTGAATGCTTTGAAGCAGGGAATCACGGACGGTTCGATGCATCCGAAAAAGGCGAAAGAAGCCTTCGCCATGGAGATTGTCGAACGCTACTGGGGCAGAGGGGCGGCGCTCCGGGCCAAAGAGGAGTTCGACAAGGTCTTTCGCGAAGGCGGCATACCTGATGATGTTCCGGAAGTCTGTGTCGTTTGGGATGAACCCGAAGTCTGGCTGCCGAAGCTGATGAAAGTCGCCGGGATGACACCGAGCACTGGCGAAGCGATGCGGCTCATCAGGCAGGGTGCCGTAAGCGTCGATGGAAAGCGCATCGACAATCCTGATGCCCGGCTTCCGCAGGGCGAATTCCTCATCAAGGCAGGCAAAAGAAAGTTTACAAGAATAAGACCGAAATCCTGATCAACCCTTCCTCTGCCTGGAAAAGGTTCATCAGCTTGGTCGCAACCGGACGATATCCCGTGGCAGCTGTAAAGAACGAGGGTACGATTAGTTCAGAAGAACCTCGTTGATCTTCGCAACGAGCTTTTCCTGAGACGTCTTGAGCTTATCCAGATATGCAATTGCGCCCCGCTGTTTCAGCATTTTGCGGTCAGCCGAGCGATATAATCCTGCCAGAACAATCATGGGAGCGGAAATCTTCTTGTTCAATTCCATGAACTGCAGGATACGAAATGCATCTACTTTGCGGTTTTTCACTTCGCTGATCACGAGATCGACCGGCCCCTGCTTCAGCGCATTCAGGCCCGCTTCTCCATCCGATACCTTTATCACATGATAAATGCGCTCCATCGCCGGTATCTTCAGCTTCCAGTATGTCTCCTGTTCATCAATGATCAGAATCGTGGGGCGGTAACGGTCGTCGTCTTCTATTTCATAGCCGACCTGGCATGATGCCATGATCTTCTGTATCGCATCGCCCTGCTCGGGCGTCCTGCCGAGGAATCGCGCGCCGAAACCCCAGCCGGGGATGGTATAGACAACGCGTGTATCAAGCTCCATACGGAACGACTCGTGATCAACGGAGATCACGACATCATCCCCGCGGCTCATCTTCTCTTCCGTTGCGACAAAAATGCCGTCTGCACTCAGGTCCAGTGCGGTTGCTTTAATCATACCCCCGATTCTGACCGGGAAGTTGACGTATACGCGTTTTGCTCTCGGCTTTTCATTGATCATGGCGCCTTCCTTTCTCCGCAACTATACCATGTTTTATCCCGATTCGTGATGCCCAGCAGACGAATGCCCACCGGCTATGCAATAGACTGCTTCGTCCGTTCCCCGGTTTTCAAGATAGCATATATCCGCCCCGCTGATATGAAATGCCGACCCTTCTTGAAGCTCGCCGGAGAAACACCCGGACACCAGAAAGCTCCCTCTTGCAGCCAGCACGAGTTCCTCATGCCCGGCGCCGGGGCAGATGCGCCTTTCTGCTTCTCCGGGCCTCATGACCCCATAGAGCAGATAGCAGGCATGGCTGCCGGTATCCTGCGCGCCGAGGATATGTTCCCCGTTTGCGGCCGAGCGGGCGGCGCCCGCAATTTCATAGGTCTTCAGACTCATGTCCGGTATTCCGCGTTGATCCTGATATACTCCTCGGTGAGGTCGCACGTCAGCACTTTCGCCGTGCCTTTCCCCAGCTTCAGATTCAGCACCACCGTAACTGTCGTGTTTTTCAGCAGCTCGTTCGCCTCTTTATCGCGTCCGGTCGCCATTCCGTTCCTGCATACCATGAGTCCGTTGAGAGAAATATCCACCCGGCTGTCATCCACCGCGCTGCCGGAATATCCTGCCGCGGCGATCAGCCGCCCCCAGTTTGCATCGTTCCCGTAAATTGCAGTCTTGACGAGCATCGAGTTCGCAATCGCCATGGCAGCTCTTTCGGCCTCAGTCTCGGTGCGGGCATTTTTCACGATAATCTCGACAAGCTTCGTCGCTCCTTCCCCGTCTTTGACAATAAGGGTTGCAAGCTCCGCACAGATGTGCGAAAGGGCCGCCTCGAACACGAAATACCCGTTCGTGCCGAGTCGAATCGGAGCATTGCCCGCAGCCCCGTTTGCCATGATGAGCGCCGTGTCATTCGTGGACATGTCGCCGTCAATGGTAATGCGGTTGAATGACTTTCTGACAGCCGACCGCAAAGCAGCTTTCAGCGCTGCTTTTTCGACGGCAGCGTCGGTAATGAGAAAAGCGAGCATGGTCGCCATGTTCGGACAGATCATGCCGGCTCCTTTACAGACACCCGCGATTGTTACGGTCCTGCCGTCTATTTTCTTCCGTATGCTCGCCATCTTGGGGAAGGTATCGGTCGTCATGATGGCGGCGGCCACATCGTCAAATGTCGCAGTTCCGACAGCAGACGCAAGTTCCGGAAGTCTCGGGAGAATCCGTTCCATCGGCAACGGCGTGCCGATAACACCCGTAGAACAGACATAAACAGAAGTTCCCTTCAGGTGAAGGGAATCGGCGATACTGCGTGCGGTCTCTTCCGCATCCTTCATCCCTCTGACGCCGGTGCACGCATTGGCGTTTCCGCTATTGACGACAATAGCACGCCCTTTTCCCGACCGGATACGCTGCATATCGAGCCGCACGGGAGCGGCCTTCACCGCATTCCTTGTAAATGAGCCCGTCATAACGGCGTCCGTATCGCTCAAAATAAGTGCAATGTCCTTCCGGCCGGGCTTCTTTATTGCCGCCTCCACCGTGCTGAAGCGAAATCCAGCCGGGATATGTACTCCTTTTCTCATAGGTGCACCCTTTCTTTCAAAAGCCTGTTTCAGCGCAATTCCTCTGTCATTATACCCGAAATCCGGCGCATCATCAGTGCAAAGATGCTATACTTTCTCATAAATCACGCGGGAGAGTGCTTTTTCGCCATGGAGAGCTTCAAGATAGTCCGTCCCGAGCACCTCAATCACTACGGATTCCTCTTCGGCGGCACTCTGCTGCACTGGGTGGATGAGACAGCCTACATTGCCGCAAGTCTCAATCATCCGGGATGCAATTTCGTTACGGTCGGCATGGACCGCGTCGCGTTCAAGAAGAATGTCAGGCAGGGGTCGATTCTCAGGTTCGACGTGCAGGAGACCCGGGTCGGCAGGACCTCCGTTGCCTGCAGTGTCGTTGTCCATGCCCGCACGATTCAGACCGGCGAAGAGGAGCTTGTCTTTTCGACAGGGATAACGTTCGTATGTGTCGACAATTGCGGCAAGAAGGC
This sequence comes from Dissulfurispiraceae bacterium, assembly GCA_035319145.1. Taxonomy (GTDB): domain Bacteria; phylum Nitrospirota; class Thermodesulfovibrionia; order Thermodesulfovibrionales; family Dissulfurispiraceae; genus JAAYUK01. The sequence goes on from DATHDH010000057.1 coordinate 21,499, forward strand.
CGTGGTCGGAGAGCAGCGACAGGACGTCTGCCCTCTGGATTCCGTGACGCAGTCGGCCCCGAAATAGCACTTACCTGAACCAGGAGGACGATATCATGTACAGAATCATTCTGCTTCGCCATGGCGAGAGTCAATGGAACAAGGAAAACCGATTTACCGGCTGGACCGATGTGCCTTTGAGCGAAAAGGGCGTCGAAGAGGCGAAAAAATCCGGCCACCTTATGAAAGAAGCCGGATTCGTCTTCGATGTCGCCTTCACCTCCGTGCTGAAGCGGGCCATCAAGACGCTCTGGCTTGCGCTGGAGGAGATGGATCTGATGTATATTTCCGTTCACAACAGCTGGCGGTTGAATGAGCGCCATTACGGCGCCTTGCAGGGGCTGAACAAGGCCGAAACAGCCGAGAAGCATGGAATGGACCAGGTTAAAATATGGCGTAGGAGCTATGATATCCCGCCGCCTGCCCTAGCCGCGGACGACCCGCGCAGCCCGGCAAAAGACCCGCGCTACGCGGATGCAAATCCTTCCGATCTCCCGCTTACCGAGTCATTGAAAGAAACGGTGGCCCGCTTTGTTCCGTACTGGCTCGAAACTGTTGCCCCGGTCGTGAAAAGCGGGGAGCGGGTCATAATCGCTGCGCACGGCAACAGCCTTCGGGCCCTGGTAAAGTATCTCGACAATGTCTCTGATCAGGATATTGTCGAACTGAATATACCGACCGGCGTTCCGCTCGTCTATGAGCTTGATGAAGACCTGAAGCCGATCAAGCATTACTACCTCGGGGATCCGGAAGAGATCCGGAAGGCGGCCGAAGCGGTCGCAAACCAACTGAAAAAATAGGATTCCGCACTAAGGAATAAGCAAACGAGAGGCCGGGATTTGAATCCCGGCCTCTCGTTTCGGCTTATACTATCATGCAGATAATTTACCCCTGCCCTGCCGAGCCGAGCACGTTCGTATTCTTGGCGATAATAAGCTTTTTCAGTTCATCGCGGGCTGGACCGAGATATTTGCGCGGATCAAACTCGGACGGATTCTCGGCGAGTACTTTTCTGATTATTGCGGTGACAACGAGGCGTCCGTCGCTGTCGATGTTGATCTTGCAGACCGCAGATTTGGCAGCGCGCCGCAGTTGGTCTTCGGGGACACCGACCGCATTTTCCATCTTACCGCCGTACTTGTTGATCATCGCCACATACTCCTGTACGACTGACGACGCGCCATGCAGAACAATTGGAAATCCAGGAATAAGTTTTTCAATCTCTTCAAGAATATCGAAGCGAAGCGGCGGCACATCACCCGGTGCGCATTTGAATTTGTATGCACCGTGAGAAGTTCCGATCGAGATGGCAAGTGAATCAACTCCGGTTTTCTTCACAAAATCCTGCACTTGGTTAGGATCGGTATAATGTGAATGCTCGGCTTGAACGTCATCTTCAATCCCGGCGAGGACGCCAAGTTCCCCCTCCACGCTTACATCATACTTGCGGGCATATTCGACGACCTGCGCCGTCACTTCGATATTCTTTTCATAGGGGTGGTGCGATCCGTCTATCATCACCGACGAAAAGCCATAATCAATGCATGATTTACAGATGTCAAACGTATCGCCATGGTCCAGATGCAGGGCGATCGGGATATTGCTCTTGAGATCCTGGCGGCACATCTCGACGGCGCCCTTCGCCATATAGCGAAGCAGGGTCTGGTTGGCATATTTTCGGGCCCCGCTCGAAACCTGGAGGATCACGGGGGAGTTGCTCTCGGCGCAGCCGCCGATGATCGCCTGCAGCTGCTCCAAATTGTTGAAGTTATAAGCCGGTATGGCGTAACCGCCGGCCATCGCCTTTTTGAACATCTCACGCGTGTTGACCAGTCCGAGTTCTTCATACAGCCGCTCTGCCATAGTGCGTCTCCTTCCGTTTTCAGCTGCGGATGACCCGCAGGTTAATGACCGAAAAATGCTGAACAGCCGAGGCCCGAAATCAAAAGCGCGACAACGGCTTCCAGCATATACGCTACTGTTCTCTCCTAATATGTCGGACGTTCTACGCTAGACCTTGAATCGTTTATAGGCATTGATCAGGCCGTTCGTCGACGAATCGTGCGTCGTTACCGGCTGGTCTCCCTTGAGTTCAGGCAGAATCTTCTTGGCAAGCTGCTTGCCGAGTTCCACCCCCCACTGATCGAAACTGAAGATATTCCAGATGACGCCTTGCGTGAAGATTTTGTGTTCATACATGGCGATAAGATTGCCGAGTACGCGCGGCGTGAGCTGCCGAAAAAGGATGGAATTGGTCGGACGGTTTCCCTCAAAGGCGCGGAACAGCCAAAGCCGCTTGATCTCTTCCTTCTGCTTGCCCTCCTCAAACAGGTCTGCAAGCACCTCCTCTTTGCCCTTGCCGAGCATAAGCGCCTCGGTCTGCGCAAAAAAGTTCGACAGGAGTATCTGATGATGCTCGCCGAGGGGGTTATGGCTGACAGCCGGCGCAATGAAATCCGCCGGGATCAGCTTCGTACCCTGGTGGATGAGCTGATAAAACGCGTGTTGACCGTTCGTCCCCGGCTCGCCCCAGATAATCGGGCCGGTCTGATAGCTGATATTCTTCCCGCTGCGGTCAACCGATTTGCCGCTGCTCTCCATGTTTCCCTGCTGGAAATAAGCGGGAAACCGGCTCATATACTGGTCATACGGAAGGATGAGCTCGGTTTCGGCACCATAGAAATTCGTGTACCAGATGCCCAGCAGTGCAAGGATGACCGGCATGTTTTGCTCAAAGGGCGCTGTCCGAAAATGCTCGTCCATCTCGAATGCGCCGGTAAGCAGTTCCTCGAATTGGTCAAACCCGATATAACAGGCAATCGAGAGTCCGATTGCCGACCAGAGCGAGTAGCGGCCTCCCACCCAGTCCCAGAACTCGAACATATTCTCGGGCTTGATGCCGAATGCCTTCACTTTTTCGGCGTTCGTCGATATTGCAACGAAATGCTTCGCAATCATGCCCTCATCCTCAACCAACTCGATAAACCAGCGACGCGCCGTATACGCATTCGTCATCGTCTCCTGCGTCGTGAAGGTCTTGGAGGCAATCATGAAGAGGGTCGTCTCGGGGGCAAGCTTCTTCAAAGTTTCGGCGATGTGCGTCCCGTCGACATTCGAGACGAAATGCACATTGATGCCTGCCTTCGCATATGGCATCAAACTCTCCGTAACCATGACCGGCCCGAGGTCGGATCCTCCGATGCCGATGTTCACAATGTCGGTAATCCGATGTCCCGTATATCCGACCCACTCGCCAGAGCGAACCTTATCGGAAAAATCCTTCATCTTCGCCAGGACGAGTTTCACGTCCGGCATGACATCCTTGCCGTCGACGAGGACTGCCTTGTCCGATCGATTCCGCAAAGCGGTGTGCAGCACGGCCCGACCCTCGGTTTCATTGATGATATCGCCCGAGAACATCTTCTCGATTGCATCCGAAAGATCTATCTCCCGGGCAAGACCGAGCAAGAGGTCCATCGTCTCTTCGGTTATCCGGTTTTTCGAGTAATCCAGGATAATACCATTGAATTGCACAGAAAACTTCTGAAACCTCGCCTCGTCTGCTTTGAACATATCCTTCATATGGAGCGAATCGACCTTTTTGTGATGCTCCCTGAGCTTTGCCCAGCTCTGTGTGCGCGTCGGATTCGTGCGCTTGAGCATGAAGACACCTCCTGTTGAACTGCATGTGGAAAGGATACCACAGACCGGGCTCGATAGGCTGTTCTCGCACCTTTCCAGCAGGACCTACCTTCTGGCATGATACTTAACAAAGAGGCCGACAATGACAAACGGGATTGAACGAAAAATATGCTCGATAGTCGAGGCGATGCGTGACAATATAGTCTCTTCACTGCAATCCATAGTCCGCATTCCCAGTATTACCGGCAGCGAACATGAGGCTCAGGCATTCATGAGAAACCTGTATCACACGCTGCCGCTTTCGGTCGCTGCTACTGAAGCCTCGCGG
>DATHDH010000058.1:0-16758 GCA_035319145.1 Dissulfurispiraceae bacterium
ATTGCCGGGAAATTGAAATCGATGACGGCACAGAGGAGTAAGGCGTTACATTCGCCGTGGGGGGGGGCGAGTAGCCCTCCGAGACTGTGTGCCAGGGCATGCACTGCGCCAAGCCCGGAGTTTGAAAAGGTGAGGCCGGCATACAGGCTCGCCCTGCCGCCCCCGACCGCAACTATCATGGAGCAACGTTCTTTCTGAATAATCTCGGCCCCGTTCATTACTTCGGTGTCGCGGGGATTAGGAGAAAGAGCGGAATAAAGCAGATAGCGTATGCCCGCGGCATTGAAATCAGCCGAGATTTCCGCTGCCCACCCCGCAGTGATGACGCCGGGGTCCGTAACGAGGAAGACTCTGCGGGCCGAAAAGCTTCTTACATGCTGCACAATAAGACGACGCGCCCCGATCCCGAAGACGAATTCAGGAGCAGCGAACTTGCGAGGTGGGTAGAGCCCTTCCATGCGTTAATCCTTGTCAATTATAGCTCAGCCCGTATAATTCATGGAAGCTCCGGACTATCGGATGAAATAATAAGGCAGGGCGGTTTGTGGGTTGGGGGGCAGCAGAAGTCGACATAGGAAAGGAGAAAATGGTGGGCAGTCGCAGAATCGAACTGCGGACACGTGGCTTTTCAGGCCACTGCTCTACCGACTGAGCTAACTGCCCGACCGATGAACCACTAGGTTAGCGTTCCCTCGGCTGAAATGTCAAGAGAAGCGTTTCTCATTTTATTGGTTTGCAACGGCAAAAAATACATTCAACTAATATAATATTTATGTATGATTATATTTGACATTCTAAACATTTGTTTTATAAGTTATATGTCATGAATATTGTCGCCCCCCTGCTCGGTCAGCTCCTCATCAAGGCCCAACTTATTACGGAAGAGCAACTTACTGAAGCCCTCAAGGTTCAAAAGCTTCGGGGAACCCGGCTCGGCTCGTCGCTTGTCAAGCTCGGCTATATAGGAGAGGACAAGCTGCTGGAGTTTTTAAGCAGGCAATATAATGCGCCTGCCATTAACATGTCTCACCATAAAATCGACACCTCCCTGCTGAAACTTATCCCCTATGAAACCGCTAAGCGCTATCAGATGATGCCGATTTCCAAGGACGGCGCTGCGTTGCGCATTGCAATCGCGGACCCTTCGAACAATTTCGCCATCGATGATGTGAGGTTTCTTACCGGAATGAAGGTTGCCGTCCATGTTGCTGCCGAGTCGGCAATCATGGAGGCTATTGAGCGCTACTACCCAAAGCCGGAAGCGTCAAAGGCGGCCGCCGGAGGGAAAAAGAAAGATACGGTTTCTGCGGATGTAATGGAGGTCGACGACCTTAATCGGGTTATTGGAAGCGCTCTTGATGAAATTACCGTCGTCGAAGACAAAGAGGACAGGGATGCGCTGAAAGAAATTGATGCACCTATCGTCAAGCTGGTTAACGGCATTCTGATGAATGCCATCACCGCAGGGGCGAGCGATATCCATGTCGAACCGGCGGCCGAAATGGTTCGCGTGCGCTATCGAGTCGACGGCGTCTTGCAGGCAGTGCTGAAGCTCCCGTCGAAAATCAAAAACGCTATTACCTCACGCATTAAAATACTTGCGCATCTCGATATTTCGGAGCGGCGGCTCCCGCAGGACGGCCGCATCAAGCTGAAATTCGGGGATGGAAGGGAAATCGACTTCCGGGTCTCGACCTTTCCGAGCCTTTTCGGTGAAAAGGTCGTCCTGCGCATCCTCGACAAAGGGAATCTGCAGCTCGATCTTGCCAAACTCGGGTTTGAAGAGCGGGCACTTCAGGATTTCATGGATGCAATCGAAAAGCCGTTCGGGATGATTCTCGTCACCGGGCCGACCGGAAGCGGCAAGACGACGACGCTTTATTCGGCGCTTCAGCTTCTCAACAAGCCGGGCGTGAATATCATGACTGCAGAGGACCCGATTGAGTACAATTTCTTCGGCATTAATCAGGGCCAGGTGAAGGACGATATCGGACTCTCATTCGCTGCGTGTCTCCGCTCGTTTCTCCGGCAGGACCCGGATATTATCATGGTGGGTGAAATCCGCGATTTTGAAACCGCCGAGATATCGGTCAAGGCAGCGCTGACGGGGCACCTTGTTCTCAGTACCTTGCACACGAATGATGCGCCGAGCACCATAACCCGTCTCATCAACATGGGAATAGAACCCTTTCTGGTATCATCTTCCGTCATTCTCATTGCTGCTCAGCGACTGGCCCGAAAGATTTGCCCCTCCTGCCGCACGGAACAGAAGGTTTCGGAGAGCGCTCTCATGAAGCTCGGATTCCCGGCGGAAAATATTTCTTCGGTCAAATGTTTTGCCGGGACAGGGTGTCCGAATTGCAATAATACCGGGTATAAGGGCCGTCTTGCCCTGTACGAGGTAATGGCTATAACCGATCCGCTCCGGGAGCTGATATTACAGGGTGCGCCGGCGCTTGAACTGAAGCGCGAGGCGATGAAATTCGGCATGCTGACACTGCGGCAAAGCGCGATGTTGAAGGTTATGAGCGGTGTTACGACCGTCGAAGAGCTTATGCGCGTGACATTTGAAGATTAGCCTGCGGTTCGATTCCATGCGTAAAGCTGGTTAATCATCAATCCTGCGGACCGATCCGCTGCGGATTCGTGTATACGTTCAGGCGATCCGCCCGGATGAATCCGACTACGGTCACGCCGCCCTTCTCCGCTATTTCGAGTGCGAGACTGGTCGGCGATGTCCTGCTTGCCACAATCGGTATATGCCACTTGGCGCACTTTGCGACGATCTCTGAGGAAAGACGCCCGCTTGCCAGCATAATCTTTCCGGCAAACGGCACCTGTTCGAGGATTCCGTATCCGATAATCTTGTCTACGGCATTGTGGCGCCCGATATCCTCCGCAAGACAGAGAATGTCGTCGCCGTCGCTGAGGGCTGCACTGTGGACGCAGCCGGTTGCCTGATACAACGCTGAGGCCCTCTGGAATCGGTGAAAGAGCGCCTTGAGCCGGGCGGGCGAAATCGTAAAAGGGTCGTCGGTCTGCGTAATAGTCATACGCTTGGGGAAGGTAACGCCGCCGATGCATCCCGACGTAATAACGGCCCCATCGAGCGATACCCTTCCCTCTGCGGGGACATCGACGCGCACCGCATCACCGTATTCAATGCTCATGCGGTCAGCGCACCACCCGCCTTCAATAATCGGCTCGGTCGCGAGGATGCCCGCCACCAGTTCCCTCACCATCATCGGCGTGGCAAACATGCTGAGCACTTCCTTGCCGTTGATACAGATGACAATGCGCTTTTCGACCGCGATGCGGTCGACCACTTCGGTCAGGGAGTTGCCGGAATTCTTCAGGATTTTTCGTTCTATTGATTCGATCATGGGTGAATTGTTGAGAGAATAACAGACGGATGGAGATGGTGCCGAAGGCGGGATTCGAACCCGCACAGCCTTGCGACCACTAGACCCTGAACCTAGCGTGTCTGCCAGTTCCACCACTTCGGCATTCCGCCATCCCGCCGCATACAGCGACGCCCGCATTTGCGGGAGAAACTATGTTACCACAAAGGCCGAGCATTCGACTAGGGCTTGCGCCGTGTGTGGTACAATAGCTGAGAACCCTTACGGAGAGCGCTCACGATGGACAAAAATCAGCTTGAAGGTGCACCGGCAATCCCGAATAATTTCATTCGTACGATAGTCGTCGAAGACCTCGAGGCCGGCAAGAATGGCGGCCGGTTGATGACGAGGTTTCCCCCCGAACCCAACGGATATCTGCATGTCGGGCATGCAAAATCCATTTGTCTCAATTTCGGCCTGGCCGAGGAGTTCGGGGGCGTCTGCAATCTCCGTTTTGATGATACGAATCCCTCGAAGGAAGAGCAGGAGTACGTCGACTCCATCATGGAGGATGTCCGCTGGCTCGGCTTCGACTGGGATACTCGCCTCTACTATGCATCAGATTATTTCGTCCAGCTCTATGATTTTGCGGTTCGGCTCATCGGGAAAGGTAAAGCATATGTCTGTGACCTCACCGCCGATAAGGTTCGCGAATATCGGGGCACCCTGACCGAGTCCGGACGAGAGAGCCCGTACCGCAACAGGACGGTTGAGGAGAATCTCGACCTTTTCCGGCGTATGAAGGCAGGGGAGTTCCCGGATGGCGCGAAGACGCTTCGCGCAAAGATCGATATGGCTTCCGGCAACATCAATATGCGCGATCCGGTGTTGTATCGCATCAAGCATGAATCTCACCATCGTACTGGCGATGCATGGTGCATCTACCCGATGTATGATTACGCCCATGGTCAGAGCGATTCCCTGGAAGGTGTGACGCATTCTATCTGTACGACGGAATACGAGGACCACCGTCCGCTGTACGACTGGTTTCTTGATGAGCTCGGTATCTACCATCCGCGGCAGTATGAGTTTGCCCGCCTGAATCTGAGCCATACGGTTTTGAGTAAGCGCAAGCTGCTCCGGCTGGTGCAGGAAGGGCATGTGAGCGGTTGGAACGACCCCCGTATGCCGACCATCGCGGGCATGCGACGGAGGGGCTATCCGCCGTCGGCCCTCCGCAACTTCTGTGAACGCATCGGTGTTGCGAAAAAAGAGAGCCTTGTCGACCTTGCGCTGCTGGAGTTCTGCGTGCGCGAGGAGCTAAATAAAACGGCACCGCGTGTTATGGCCGTCCTGAACCCCCTCAAGGTGGTGATAACAAATTATCCCGAGGATAAAGTCGAAGAGCTGGAGGCCGTCAACAACCCTGAAGACGCTGCCGCCGGGTCCCGCATGGTTCCCTTTTCGCGCGAGCTGTATATCGAACGCGAAGACTTCATGGAGAATCCCCCGAAACAGTTTTTCCGTCTTGCGGCCGGTCGCGAGGTGCGGCTTCGTTACGCCTTTTTTATCACCTGTGCCGAGGTTGTCAAAAACCCTCAGACCGGAGAGATTCAGGAGCTCAGATGCACCTACGATCCTGCAACGCGTGGTGGAGATGCGCCTGACGGCCGGAAGGTCAAGGCAACCCTGCACTGGGTCTCGGCGAAGCATGCAGTCGGCGCGGAGGTCCGTCTTTTTGAAACGCTCTTCGTCAAACCGAATCCGAACGATACTGCCGAGGGACAGGACTTTACGGAACTGATCAATCCCGATTCCCGCAAGGTGCTTGCCGCTGCGCAGGTTGAGCCTTCATTGAAGAAGGCGGGTTCCGGTATGCGGTATCAATTCGAGAGGCTCGGCTACTTTTGTGTCGATACGGTCGATTCCGCGACCGGCAAGCCGGTTTTTAACCGGATTGTTACACTCAAGGACGAATGGGCGAAGCTACAGGGAAAGGCCAAATAGGCAGAATATCTGGAATAGTCGGATATCCCGCACCGGCGGCCATGAAGAAATGAAGGAGCGATTGCGGGTTACATCGCAGTTTTCAACTTCTCGGCTACCGCAGCGATAAATTCCTCGGTCCGCGCAAAGGTCTTCACTGCTGGTTCCGCAATGAGCATAAGGTCTTTTGTCATAACGCCGCCTTCGACCGTGGAGATCACAACCTCTTCCAGTTTCCTCGCAAAAGCGACGACATCCGGCGTTGCATCAAGCTCGCCCCGCTTTGCGATCGCTCCGGTCCACGCAAAGATGGATGCAATCGAATTGGTCGAGGTCGGATTCCCTTTCAGGTGTTCGTAATAGTGGCGCATGACGGTTCCGTGCGCAGCCTCGAACTCATATTTCCCGTCCGGAGAGACGAGGACCGAAGTCATCAGGCCGAGACTCCCGAAGCCGGTCGCCACCATGTCCGACATGACATCGCCGTCATAATTCATGCAGGCCCAAAGCATCCCGCCCGGCGATTTGATTACCTGCGCGACCGCATCATCGATCAGCATGTAGCGGTAATTGATGCCCGCTGACGCAAGCTTATCCTGAGCAAAGCCGATCTCCTCGGCAAACACATCCCTGAAGAAACCGTGATACTGTTTTGAAATCGTATCTTTCGCGCCGAACCAGAGATCGGTCTTTTCGCCGAGTGCGTAATTGATGCACGCCTTCGCAAAGCTCCGGATCGATTTTTCGGTGTTATGCATGCCCATGACAACGCCGGGGCCTTTGAATTCATGAATAGAGACGGTTTTCTTTCCGCTGCCGTCAGCAGGAGTGAAGACGATTTCCGCGGTTCCGGGGCGGTCGAGGACAAGTTCAACGTTCTTGTAGATGTCTCCGTAGGCATGACGGCCGATGATGATCGGCTTTTTCCATGCCTTTACTGCAGGCGGGATGTTCCTGATGATAATGGGCTTGCGGAAAACGGTTCCGTCGAGGATCGAGCGGATGGTGCCATTTGGACTCTTCCACTGCTGCTTTAGGCCGTATTCCTTCACGCGTGCCGCGTTCGGGGTGATGGTAGCGCACTTGACGCCGATACCCAGTTCCTTAATAGCTTGAGCGGCATCGATCGTCACTTTGTCCTCGGTATCGTCACGGTGCTTAATTCCGAGGTCGAAATACCTCAGATCAATATCGAGAAACGGCAGAATAAGCTTGTCTTTAATCATCTGCCAGATAATACGCGTCATTTCATCGCCGTTCATCTCGACGACAGGATTCAGTACTCTGATCTTTGCCACGGCAGTTCCTCCGGTCGTAATTGGGTAAGTGCTAATTTACTGACTTTCCGGCGACCTTGTCAAAACGAGGCTGCAGTACCCTGCACCCCCGATGCATATATCCTGCGCCGGCGGTTCTCTCAATTTTATGAATAATGCGGGTACAATGAGTGATGGCGAAAAGAGCGGAGCCGACATTCCGAAAGACGATTGCACCGGGAGAAGGCGGAACAGCAGTTGACACTCTGGCTGCAGGAAGCGGCATTTCCAAAACACGCATCAAGGATGCCATGAACAAAGGCGCCGTCTGGCTCAGCCGCGGCAGGAAGTGCTTTCGTCTCCGCCGCGCAACCGCTATATTGGCGCCGGGGGATCATATTGAACTCTACTATGACCCGGATCTGCTCGCATGCTTTCCTGCGGCGCCGGTTCTTGTGCATGACGCCGGGCATTACACGATATGGAACAAGCCTGCCGGCCTGCTGACGCAGGGGACCGAATTCGGCGACCATGGTTCACTGCTCAGGCAGGTTGAGCTGTATTTCAGCATGAAAAGAGAGGTCTTTCCGGTGCACCGCCTCGATCGCGAGGCATCGGGGCTCATTCTTGTCGCACACAGCAGCGCTGCAGCTGCCCGGCTTTCGGACCTTTTTCAGAAACAAGCTGTCGAAAAGACCTATCGCGCCATCGTAAGAGGGATCGCGGGGCATCCGGGTGATGCAGGCGTCATAGAAACTCCTCTCGACGGGAAACCTGCGTGCACGCATTATCGCATCGAAGCAGTCGATGCGGCAGCCGTAACCTCAACCCTCCTCATTCAGATTGAGTCCGGCCGTCTCCACCAAATCCGCCGCCATTGCGCTTCAATCGGGTATCCGGTCATGGGAGATCCGAAGTATGGCACAGGAAACAAAAACAGCGAAGGGCTTCAGCTTGTCGCCGAATCGCTTGCATACCGATGTCCATACGCGGGGAAACGGCTTGAATTCTCTGTAGCAGACTAACCCATATGGATTATCGTTGTTTCCATCAGTCGAGGGTCTTTCGGTAGAATCTCACCGCAATCGTCATGACCACAAGGGTGAACACCATGAGAGGCCAGAGGCTCGGCCAGAGGTCAGGCAACGCATTGCCTTTGAGGAATATGCCGCGTATGAGGCGGTTGAAGTGAGTCAGCGGCAGGATGTTTCCGACGAACTGCGCCCACTGCGGCATGCCCTGAAACGGGAACATGAATCCCGAAAGCAACATGTTCGGGAGGAAGTAAAACATCGTCATCTGCATCGCCTGCAGCTGATTCGCAGCCAGTGAAGACATGGTGATGCCGACCGTCAGATTTGCAGCCACAAACAAGAGCGCCGATACATACAGCATGATGATGTTCCCTTCAAACGGCACCCGGAACATGAGTCGCGCGGCAAGCAGGATAATCGTTGCCTGAGTAAGGCCGATGGCTATATAGGGGACTATCTTGCCGGTCATGACCTCTAGCGGCTTTACCGGCATGGCGAGCAGGTTTTCCATCGTGCCGCGTTCGCGCTCCCGAGTAATCGCAAGTCCGGTCATCAATACCATCATCAGCGTGAGAATGACTCCCATAAGACCGGGAACAATGTTGTATCGGGTGATGCCTTCCGGATTGTAGAGGCGATGAACCCGGACTTCAAAGGGGGCCTGTCCGGCGCGAACGGCGAGCGGACCTTTAAGGTCTTTCGTTGAAACGGCTTTGGCGAGCTGCTCTATTGATGCAAGCGCCATGGCCGTTGCGGTCGGGTCTGTCGCATCCGCTTCGATAAGCAGCGTAGGCCGCTCGCCTCGAAGCACGTTCCGGGTAAACCCGGCGGGAATATTCAGCACAAACTGAACCTTGCCTTGTGCAAGTGCCGCACGGCCGGCCTCTTCATCAGGCAGTTCGCCGATAATCTCAAAATATTCAGAGATCTGCATGGCAGAGATAATGGTGCGGGTTATTTCACTGGCATCGCCGCTGATGACCGCCGTCGGCATATGTTTGGGGTCATTGTTGATGGCAAATCCGAAGAGGGTGAGCTGCATGAAGGGGATCCCGATTATCATGGCGAAGGTAAGACGGTCGCGCCTGAGCTGCAGAAACTCTTTGAGGATAATGCTCCACCACCGCGAGGGTGAAAAGCTGATGAAATGACTCATAATGCCGCTCCCGCATTCGTGGATGCCATGCTCATCATATAGATGAATACGTCTTCAAGCCCGGTCTCAATCCTCTCCAGTCGCAACGATGATTCCGATATGATGCGGCGGAGCGTCGCTTCGAGCAGGACCGCATCTTTCCCGCTCGCATGGAGCATGGAGCCGAACAAAACAGTCTGTTCAATTCCGGGCTGGTTTTTCAGCATCTCCGATACGGCAGCAAGATTCTCCCCGAAGATTCCCCAGGTGACCAGCCCTTGAGCAGAGACAATGTCCGTCCCGGTCCCGCTCGCAAGTAACTTTCCCTGAGAGATATATGCGAGCTTGTGGCAACGCTCCGCTTCGTCCATATAGTGCGTGCTCACCAGCACGGAAATGCCGAGGGCTGAAAGACGGTGAAGTTCTTCCCAGAAGTCCCTTCTCGCGGCCGGGTCCACACCGGCGGTCGGTTCGTCCAGCAGAAGCAGCTCCGGCCGATGCAGCATGCAAGCAGCCAACGCGAGCCGCTGTTTCCACCCACCCGAAAGCGATCCTGCAAGCTGAGTCGCGCGGTCCGTCAGGCCGAGTCCTACTAGGACTTCGTCAACCGCGGCCCGGCGGTTCGGAATGTCGTACATGCGACCCACAAAATCGAGATTCTCGCGAATGGTCAGGTCGTCCCAATACGAGAATTTCTGGGTCATGTAGCCGACCCTCCGTTTGATTTCGTCCCGCTCGCGCAGGATGTCGTAGCCGAGACACGTGCCGCTCCCCGCGTCGGGGTTGAGAAGTCCGCACATCATGCGGATGGTGGTTGTCTTGCCGCTTCCGTTGGGACCGAGAAAGCCGAATATTTCGCCGCGACTCACCTGCAACGAGATATGGTCTACTGCAACTTTGCCACCGAAACTTTTTGTCAGCTGCCTAACGTCGATGGCGTTGCCGGGATTCACTTCAGCCGGACCTCGACAGGCTGGCCCGGATGAAGAGTTGCAGCCTTTTCCGGCGCCGGATAGGCCTCGATCATGAAAACCAGCTTTGAACGGGTTTCATTGCTGTAGATGATCGGCGGCGTGTATTCCGGTTCCGTCGAAATATAGGTGACCTTTGCCGGAACGTCGGACGGACAGCCGTCGCAATGAACAATGATCTCCTGTCCGATAGAAAGGGCTCCTACCATCGTTTGGGGGACGAAAAAACGGATTTTTATATTTTCGGGAGGAAGCATGCGCACAACCGGGCTTCCGGTCGGCACCCATTCTCCCTCGCGGTAAAGCGTGTCAAATACAAGCCCCGTTCTCGTTGCCACAATTGCCTTTTGATTCAGTCTCCACTCGGCCTGGTCAAGAAGCGCCTGGGCGGATGCGACGGCGGCAGACTGTGCCTTGATCTGCTCAATTCGTCCCGGCAGGGTTGCAACCCTGATTTGATCGGAGAGTTCCCGAACCCTGGCCGCGTTGGCGTCGGCCTCGGCGCGCGCTTCGTCGAGCTGCGCCCGTGCAATGTATCCGGACTTGAAGAGCGTTTCGCTGCGCGCGAGATTGTCAGCCGATTTCTTTGATGCGGCACGAGCCTGTTCATGCTGTTCGCGGATGACATCGATTTCCTGCGGACGCTTTCCGGTCTTGAGATCATTGAGTGACGCCGTTGCGGCATTGAGATCCTGCTTCGCTTTGCGGACGGCTGCGGCTTCGTTCATGGATTCGAGAGCGAAAAGCGGCATGCCGGACGTGATCTGCTGCCCTCTGTTCACAAAAAGTTTGTCGAGCCGACCCGCTTCCGATGTCGCCACGAAAACGAATTCACCTTCTGCGTATCCCTGCCACGAAGAAGGGTGTCTGTCGGCGCAGCCCGCCAGAAAAAGAACAACAGCGGTGAGGGATATGATAAGGGCTTTCACCGCAGCATATACCTATTTCTTGTCCAGCGGAATAGCCTCATCGATCAACATGACCGGGATGCCATCGCGAATCAAATAGAGCATCGAGCATCTATCGCAGACGAGCCTGTCGCCTGTCATATCGAGGCGGATTTCTCCCTTGCACTTCGGGCATGCAAGGATGTCGAGCAACTCCTTATTCAGCGGCATCTATCCTCCCATTGCAGCAGCAAGGCGCTTCTGGACAAGGTCCTTGCCCATGATTTCAATGACCTCGAAAATGCCCGCGCTCGCAGTGCCTCCGGTGAGCGCAACGCGCAGCGGCTGCGCAATAGCGCCGAGCTTGAGCCCTTTTGCCTCCGCCAGATCATGCACGAGCGGCTCGACCACCGTAGCGGTAACGTCAGCGGCAGAGCTGAGCAAGATTCGCACATTGGCGAGTAGCGCAAGACTCTCTGGCTTCAGGTGCTTCTCCCTAGCTTTTTGGTCGATCGCAATGTCTCCCGGGAAGTAGTACTTCATCTGCGTGGCCATCTCGATGAGCGTCTTGCTCCGCTCCCGAAGCGAATACGCGGCCTTGCCGAGCCAGGTCATGTCGGCCAGCGTCTCATCGGCAACAATACCATCCTGTTGCAGAAACGGCAGCACAGCCGCAGCAAGCTCAGCAGGCGAACTGTTGATGAGATACTGGCTGTTCAGCCAGAGCAGCTTCTCCGGATTGAAGACCGCCGCTGATTCTCCCACCGTGTCGAGAGAAAAGTGGGTGATCAATTCCTCTCGCGAAAAGACCTCCTGATCGCCGTGCGACCAGCCGAGCCGGACGAGATAGTTGACGAGCGCGTCCGGCATATACCCCATGTCGCGGTAAGCGGTAACAGACGTGGCGCCATGCCGCTTGCTCAGACGTGTCTTGTCGGAGCCGAGGATCATCGGCAGATGGCCGAATTGGGGCACTTCCCATCCAAAGGCTCGATAGATATGGATCTGCTTCGGCGTATTGTTGACGTGATCATCGCCGCGGATGACATGGGTAATCTTCATGTCGATATCGTCCACAACGACGACGAAGTTATATGTCGGAGCCCCATCTGAGCGAACGATGACCATATCCTCAAGGACGCTGTTTTCAAACGTGATCGGCCCCTTAATCATATCGCGAACAACAGT
The DNA here is from genome assembly GCA_035319145.1 of Dissulfurispiraceae bacterium. Classification (GTDB taxonomy): domain Bacteria; phylum Nitrospirota; class Thermodesulfovibrionia; order Thermodesulfovibrionales; family Dissulfurispiraceae; genus JAAYUK01. The sequence continues at coordinate 11,799 of DATHDH010000058.1, forward strand.
CTGCCCCTCACGCGGCATACGAAAGCGAATCGCAGCCGGTGCATCGGGTTTCGTCAAATATTCGCGGCAACGGCCATTGTACATTGGAGGCCGTCCTTCGGCGAGCGCCCGCTGACGCCGTTCCTCAAGGTCTTCGGGCGAACACGTGCAGTAGTAGGCCTTTCCCTCCCTGACGAGGCGGTCTGCGTAGTCTCGATAGATAGCGAAACGATCGGTCTGGCGGAAAGGACCTTCGTCCCAATCGAGTTTCAGCCATCTCATTCCTGCGATGATTGCTTCGATGTAGTCGTCGGTTGAGCGGCTGCGATCCGTATCCTCGATGCGAAGGATAAAAGTGCCGTTGTTGCAGCGAGCGAAAAGCCAGTTGAAGAGGGCGGTCCGTGCTCCGCCGATGTGGAGAAAGCCGGTCGGGCTCGGCGCAAAACGGACGCGGACAGGTGAAGTCACAGAGAACCTCCTGGAGACGATAAACTCGATAGTTGTTGATGATATCGCATGGCCGCCAATCCCATCAACCCCGCACTGAAGCAGGAGGATGCCGCGGCTCTAACATCAGAGGTGTTCGATGCGCAGGGCTTTGCCCTGTACCAGGGCGCCGGCCACCTTGCGCCTTGCGCTCGCCAGGATACGGCCGAATGTGGCGCGTGATACCTTCATCTGCAACGCTGCCTCTTCATGGTAGAGGCCGTCATGATCCGCCAGCCGTAAAGCCTCCATTTCGTCTGCCGTGAGTATCTCTTCATGCAGTTCGGTCATCGGAATGCCGCGGGGCTTGAAGTAATAGGCCCCCGGCGTGCATTTGATTTCGCGGCATTTTTTCGGTCGCGGCATGTCCCTATACTACGCGGACGATGTCCCATTCGTCAAAGACACACTGCTTCTTGACACAGCTCATCAGGCGGCGCTATAATGAGCATATGTTCATATCAAACAAGGAGGAATTTCGATGAAACTCTGTTTCCCGGTGCAGGAAAATCAAGGTATGGAGAGCGCAGTATATAATCATTTCGGGTCGGCACCTTTTTTTGTTCTTGTCGACACCGAGAGCGAGCAGGTGACGGCGCTCGGCAATTGTGACCAGCATCACGCTCATGGGGCATGCAATCCAATTATGGCCCTGAACGGAGAGATGGTGGATGCAGTCGTTGTCGGCGGGATCGGCGGCGGCGCACTCATGAAGCTCAATAATAAGGGCATCCCTGTATTCCGGGCGGCAGAGGGGACGATTCGACAAAATGTTGCGCAGTTTTTCGCCCGCGAGTTGCCGCAGTTTACTCTGCAACACACATGCGGCGGGCACGGCGGTGCATCGGGTTGCGCACACTGACGAGACGCGTCTGAAAAGCCTGGCGTTTCTGCTGTCGGCCTCATTCCTTTTGCGGAATACGGGAAGCTTTTCTATTGCCTTTTTGGGATTCGAAGTGCTACCTTGAAAAAGTTTATGACTAATATGCGTTAGTCTGACCAATACTTCATTCTCGTCAGGGGAGGGAACGTGAATCTTCTGAGCCGATTTGTACCCAGAACGAGATTCGAATCCTATGAAGATTTTATCGCCGACTTCCGGATCAAGGTCCCTGAACGGTTCAATTTCGCCTATGACATTGTTGATGTCATGGCGGCGGAGGATCCGCATCGCATGGCCCTCGTCTGGTGCAATGACAAAGGCGGCGAGGCTACGTTCACCTTCGGGCAGCTCAAGCATTCCAGCGATCAAACGGCAAATGTCCTAGCCGCCCAGGGTATCGGCAAAGGCGACCCGGTCATGCTTATCCTGAAACGGCGCTACGAATTCTGGTTCGTCGTCCTTGCGCTTCACAAGCTCGGCGCAATAGCCATTCCCGCGACCCATCTCCTGTCGACTAAAGATATTGTCTACCGGAATAATGCTGCCGATGTGAAAATGATCATTGCGGTCGCAGAAGATGAGATGATCCGGTATGTCGAAGAAGCTCAATTAAAATCTCCTTCACTTCGTACCAAGGCCCTTGTCGGCGGCAGCCGTCAGGGCTGGCTCGATTTGAACGCGGAAACCGAATGTGCTTCGGATATTTTTCCTAGACCAACGGGGGAGGCTGCCGAGAAGAATGAAGATGTCATGCTGCTTTATTTCACTTCGGGCACGACCGGCATGCCGAAGATGGTGCAGCACGACTTCACCTACCCGCTCGGCCATATCCTGACAGCCAGCTATTGGCAGAATGTCGAAGAAGGCGGATTGCATTTCACGGTGGCCGACACCGGCTGGGCAAAAGCGGCCTGGGGCAAGATATACGGCCAGTGGATCGCCGGTGCGGCGGTATTTGTTTATGATTACGACAAGTTCATTCCCAAACGGCTTCTGCAGGTTATCGTCAAATACGGGATTACGACTTTTTGCGCCCCGCCGACCATATTTCGCTTTCTTGTGAAGGAGCACTTCGAACAGTACGACCTCAGCCGGCTCAAATACTGCGTCGTGGCGGGAGAACCGCTCAACCCCGAGGTCTATTCGCAGTTTCTCGCCAAGACCGGCATCAAGCTGAAGGAGGGGTACGGGCAGACCGAACTCACCGTGACGGTCGCAACATATCCGTGGCTTGAGCCGAAACCTGGCTCGATGGGCAAGCCGTCGCCGTGGTACGACATTGATCTGCTCAATGACGAGGGCGAGTCCTGCAAGCCCGGCGAAGAGGGGCAGATCGTGGTCAGGACAGGCGTTCGCAAGCCGTTCGGCATGTTCGGCGGCTATTACCGCGAAGCGTGGCGTACCGCTCAGGCCTGGCATGATGATGTTTACTACACCGGAGATGTGGCGTCGCGCGATGTTGACGGATATTACTGGTTCGTAGGGAGGTCCGATGATCTCATCAAGAGCTCAGGCTATCGCATCGGGCCGTTTGAGGTCGAAAGCGCACTGCTTGAACATCCGGCAGTTCTTGAGTGTGCCGTAACGGGTGTGCCCGACCCGGCCCGCGGGCAGGCGGTGAAGGCGAGCGTGGTCCTCTCCGATGGCTATGCTCCGACCGACGCGCTTGCCAAGGAGCTGCAGCTGCATGTGAAGAAAGTCACTGCGGCCTATAAATTCCCCCGCATTATCGAGTTCGTGCAAGAGTTGCCGAAGACCATCAGCGGCAAGATACGCCGCGTGGAGATAAGGGAGCAGGATATTCAATAAGACTGCCCCTCCATAATAGGTGCGGGCTGTCCGCCCTCAGCGATGCCCTCGAATCTATGAAGAATCCCTCTCATTTCTTTGTTGCTTATTCCGCCCATCTGTGCTAATGTACTTGAAGAGTTGCAGAAGTGTTTGTTCGCGAAGAGCCACAAAGACTTTTTAAGCTTTGTGGTTGTTTTATTTCTTGCGGCTTAACGTGCAGTTTGGAGGCAGTAAATGGCTTTAGGAAGAGTGAAGTGGTTCAATGAGTCGAAGGGGTTCGGGTTTATAACCGGCGAAGACGGTGAAGACCTGTTTGTTCACTATTCTTCTATTCAGGGAACCGGATTCAAGTCCCTTGCGGAAGGTGACAGCGTCAGCTATGACACCGAGAAGGGTCCGAAGGGCGCAAAGGCTATCAACGTCGTAAGACAGTAATTCCTTAGCAAAAACTTCAGAGGCCTCCCGTTTTGCGGGAGGCCTTTTTTATGTGTGCCCTCTATAACAACCGGTAAATCAGCTCATTCTCCGAGTAATCTATCGGGATATCAATTATCACCGGCCCGTCTTTGCGGAACGCCTCTTCCAGCATCGGCTCGAACTCATCTGCGGACGAAAGGCGCATGCCGTACGCCCCGAAGCTCTCAGCGAGCTTGATGAAGTCGGGATTCGAAAAGTCGACGGCAAAGTACGTTCCGAACTTCCGCATTGATTTCCACTTGATGAGGTTGTAACAGTTGTCGTTGAAGATGATTATGGCCATGTTCAGCTTCAGCCTGACTGCGGTTTCGAGATCCTGCACATTCATCAGGAAGCCGCCGTCACCGCAGAGCGCAACCACCTTCCGCTCGGGATGAAGGATCTTGGCAACCATCGCGGTCGGCAACGCAAATCCCATCGAAGCGAATCCGTTTGAGAGAATGAAAGTGTTGTTGTCGTAAACCGGATAGAATTTTGCCGCCCAGAATTTGCAGGTGCCGACGTCTGAGACGAGGATGTCGGAGTCGCCGAGCACTTTTCTGATGCCGTAAAGCACCTGCGGTGGCCTGACAGGCCATTTCTTTTCCGATCCGACACGTTCGAACGTATCGCAGTAATCCCTTCGGAGATCGATGACGCACTGGGTTTTCTTGTTCGTGCTGAGCATGCCCTCAAGCAGTTCGAGCGTTTCTCTAATATCTGAGATGATCTCGATTTCCGGGGCATAATGAAGATCGACCTCACTCGACGTGAAGTCGATATGAATGATCTTCTTGTTCAGTTGAGGATTCCAGTTTTTCGGCGCATATTCGACCAGGCCGTATCCGACCGCGATGATAAGATCGGCCTTGCTGAAGACCGCTTCGATTTGCCGGTCATTGAGGAGTCCCATAGAACCGATGCAGCACTGGCTCCTGCCGCTGATGCCGCCCTTGCCCATGAAGGTCGTCACGACCGGGATGCAGAGCTGTTCGGCGAACTTCTGCAGCTGTGCATGGGCGGCCTTGCGAACCACGCCATGTCCTGCGAGGATAACCGGGAAGCGGGATGCCTCGATCAGGTCAGCGGCATGCCGCAGCGAAAGCCGATCAGGGGAACTCCGCCGCGGCCTTCTGGGCTCGATCATGGTGGAATACATCTCATATGCCTCCATCGAGGCAATGTTTTCGGGTAGCTCCAGGTGCACTGCGCCGGGCTTCTCCGTCTCGGCAACCTTGAATGCCTTGCGGACCATTTCAGGGATTACGTCGGGTGATTCAATCCGTCCGTTCCATTTCGTCACGCTCCCGAAGTTCTCGACAATATCGATAAACTGGTGAGATTCTTTGTGAATGCGCTTGAGAT
>DATHDH010000059.1:0-26639 GCA_035319145.1 Dissulfurispiraceae bacterium
TGCCTACATTCAGGAAGAGATAGCGGGCGGCAACGCCCATCGCCATGATATCGCTCACATTTACCGAAACGAGTTTAAATCCGAGGGCATACGGCGATGTATATGCAAGATCGAAATGAACGCCCTCCGCCATCAGATCGGTCGTCACCGCGATAGTGCCCGCAGACGGCACAAAGACTGCAGCATCATCGCCGATGGGCTGCAGGACCGACATGGAGTGCATCGAGGCGGAGCTAAATCTTTTTCTTACCGCCTGGAGAAGTGCGCTTTCTCCGATTCGCTGCAGCTGCACGGCCGCTTCCTTTCTTCGCCGGGGCCGGTTTCTCGGCAACAGCCGGCCTCACTCGCGTCTGCTTTTGCGGCTGTTGAATGAGCGCTGTCTTCAGGACATCGTCCATGGTTTCGGCAAGGACGAAGTGCATGCCTTCCTTAACATACTTCGGCATATCCTCAAGATCCTTGCGGTTGCGATGCGGAAGCACGACTATTTTGATGCCCATGCGTTTGGCCGCCAGTGTCTTTTCCTTCAACCCGCCAATGGGAAGGACTCGTCCGCGAAGAGTAACCTCACCGGTCATCGCCACATCGCGCCGCGTCGCTTTGCCCGTCAACGCCGAAGCGATAGCGGTGGCCATGGTAATGCCCGCCGACGGGCCGTCCTTCGGTATGGCCCCCGCCGGCACATGGATATGCAGATCGATTGTCGAGAAAATATCGTCTGCAATCTGCAGTTCCTTCGCCCGCGAGCGGACATAACTCAGGGCTGCATGAGCCGACTCCTTCATGACATCGCCCAACTGACCCGTCAGGGTCAGGCTGCCCTTCCCTTTCATAACGGTCGCTTCGATAAAGATGACGTCACCACCCGATTCCGTCCAGGCCAGGCCGGTCGCAACCCCAACCTCGCTCTTCTTGAGTTCCTCTTCCCGCAGGAACTTCGGGACACCGAGAAACTTCTGCACATCTGCCGCGGAAACCGAAAACTGCTTTGCCTTGCCCTCCGCTACCCGTTTAGCCACTTTCCTGCAGAGGTTTGCTATCTCGCGTTCCAGGTTGCGGACCCCTGCCTCCCGCGTATAGTGCGAAATAACCTGCCGAATAGCCGAATCATTCAGTTGCAGTATTTTCCGAGTAATGCCGTTCTCCCCCATCTGCTTCGGCACGAGATATTTTTTTGCTATTTCGAGCTTCTCCTCATCGGTGTACCCCGACAGATAGATAATCTCCATCCTGTCACGCAGAGGACCGGGGATCGTATCGGCCATATTGCCGGTCGTCAGGAACATGACCCGCGAGAGGTCAAACGGCACCGCGAGGTAATGGTCCACGAACGAATTATTCTGCTCGGGATCGAGCACCTCAAGCAGCGCTGACGACGGGTCGCCCCTGAAATCGGCACCTATCTTATCGATCTCATCGAGAATTATGACCGGGTTGTTCGTTCCGGCCTGCTTGATTCCTTGCATAATACGTCCCGGCAGAGCACCGACATAGGTTCTGCGGTGCCCCCGGATTTCTGCCTCATCCCGAACGCCGCCCAGCGATAGCCGTATGAATTCTCTGCCGAGTGCCTTCGCAATCGAACGACCGAGCGAGGTCTTGCCGACACCGGGAGGTCCAATAAAACAGAGGATAGGCCCTTTCATCTTTTCTTTCAATTTTCGCACGGCGAGATACTCCAAAATGCGCTCCTTCACCTTTTCGAGATCATAATGATCAGCATTCAGGATCTTTTCAGCCGCCTTGATGTCAATCTGATCGGTCGTGCTTTTTGACCACGGTATTTCGGTCAGCCACTCAAGGTAGGTGCGGATGGTCCCGGCTTCAGCGCTGTCGGGATGCATCTTTTCAAGGCGCCGCAACTGCTTTTCCGCCTCCTTCTGCACCTTCTCCGGCATCTTTGCCTCTTCAATCTTTTTCTTGAACTCACGCACCTCTTCAGCACGTTCGTCGATATCGCCCAGTTCCCGCTGAATCGCCTTGAGCTGTTCACGCAGAAAGTACTCCCGTTGCGTCTTGTCGATTTCTCCCCGCGCCTCGGTCTGGATCTTCTGCTGAATGGTCAGAAGCTGTATCTCGCGTGTGAGAATTTCGCCTACCTTTTTGAGCCGCTCAATCGGGTCGGTCATTTCGAGGATTTCCTGCGCAACATCCGTCTTGAGCGACAGATTGGAAGCAACCAGGTCCGCAAGCCTTCCGGGGTCTTCAAGATTTTCGATGACAACCATGACATCCGGCAGAATAGACTTGCCGAGCTGCACTATCTTGTCGAGCTGCTCCTTGACATTTCTTATCAAGGCCTCATTCTCGATGCTCGACTCGGGCTCTTTCTCCTCGGCAAGCTTTTCCACCTCGCCGACAAAGAAAACATCGTTCTTGATTATGCCCTTCACCCGCGCCTTTGTAAGACCCTGCACCAGGATCTTCACCCTTCCGTCGGGCAGCTTCAGCATGCGCATTATCATGCATATGGTGCCGACCGAATACAGGTCTCCCGGCTCGGGGTTTTCAACGTTCAGATCCCTCTGACTCAGCAGAACCACGAGACGATTCGTATTCAGCGCATGATCTATCGCCTTGATGGACACTTCCCGCCCCACAAAGAGCGGAATAATCATATAAGGGAAGACAACAATATCCCTGACCGGCAGAACAGGGAGTGTCGCCGGAATCTCCAGCGTCTGCTCGGTACCGCTCCCGTTGTCGGGTTTTTCTTTATCACTCATAATGCCCCCTGTCCAGTCACTGGTACTCGATTGGTATAGTAATGATTTTGCCCTTGAGCTTAGGGAACCGCACGGTGATCACGCCGTTCCGGGCATGTGCAGTTCCTTCTATAATATTAACAGCAATTGGAATAGAAAGAATTCTGCGGAAAGAGCGGAACTGCCGCTCCATACAGAGGTATCTCCCGGCAATGCCTTCATGCGTCTTCGGACTATGCGGCCTGCACTCGACGACCAGATAATGCTCGATAACCTGCAGGTTCACGCACCCGGCGTCGATTCCCGGCAATTCAATCTCAAAGACAAGCTCGTCGGCTGTTTCGAAAAGATCAACGACGGGATAGGCCTGAGACTCCTGAGAAGTGCCAAGATAATACGCAATCCGCTTCATCAGAGTTGGGCAATGCGCGCCCGCAAGTAGCGGACAAAGTCTTCGGCCAACTCCGGGTTTTTCAGCGCGAGTTCCACGGAGGCCTCAAGATATCCGAGCTTTTCTCCTGCATCATACCGCTTCCCCCGAAGAGGAATTCCGTAAATCGGGCGATCCTTTGCCAGAGACTTCAGTGCATCCGTCAGCTGTATCTCGCCCCCAGCGCCGGGCTTGACCTTCTCCAGATGCTCAAATATATCAAATGTCAGAATATACCGTCCAATAATGGCAAGATTGGATGGAGCATTCTTTTTCGGTTTCTCGACAAGGTCGCGAATGGTCACCAGATCGTCTTTTCGTTCACCGGCTACAATACCATATCGATGCGTCTCCGAAGGCGGAACTTCCTGCAAGGCAATCACCGGACAGCCCGTCGTTTCGTACACCTTCATCATGTCTTTCAAAAGAGGATAATCAGGATCGATAACGTCGTCGCTCAGAATTACCGCAAAGGCATCATCCTGGACAAACGGCTTCGCACAGAGTATGGCATGTCCGAGACCGAGGGCCTGGCGCTGCCGGATATACGCGAACTGCAAATGGTTCAGCCGGTTGATTTCATGGAGAAGCTTGTCCTTCCCGGATGATTTAAGACGCTCCTCCAGCACGAAGGAGCTATCGAAGTGATCCTCAATAGCTCGTTTATTTTTGCCGGTAATGATAATGAATTCGTGAATACCGCATTGCATCGATTCCTCTACCGCATACTGGATCAACGGCTTGTCGACGAGCGGCAGCATCTCCTTCGGAGAAGCCTTTGTTGCCGGAAGAAATCGAGTGCCAAGCCCCGCCGCCGGCAGAATAGTTTTTCTAATTTTTTTCATGTCCCCTCCGAGAGAAAACAAACGTCTGTAACAACGTTGATCAAGAAGGGTAAAACACAGCCGCACAAAGCGGCAGAAACCCTTTTGATCCGACGAGTTATTCTACCCTGATGCAGATGCGGAATCAAGTAACGGCACGGAAATGATCAACGAGGCCTGGCTTTTTATGCGTTTCTCGGCATCACACGCGCTGAATGTCATAGACAAGGGCATGATCGCAGAGGCGGCCGGAAGCCGAGGATGATGGGTTATGCCTCTGCAGATGAATATACGATGGGCAGCTCGATGGGAACTGATATGCGGGATCAGCGGTAAACAAAATAGGCTGCGAGGTTACGTCCGCCGATTTCGTTTCTCTCCAGCAGTATCGCCGAATCCTACACCTTAAACTGCCCTACGGCATCCTTCAGCTCTCCGGCCAGTCGCGCAAGTTCCGTCGACGCCTGTGCAACCTGGTCCGAGCCCGATGAAATATCGCGTGCTCCGTCAGCTATCCCCTGGATATCGGAGCTGATGGACTCGGAAACCGATGACATCTCTTCGGTCGCAGAAGCAATCTGCTGCACCATAGCCTGAAGTTTATCGACACTCGTTACGATATTGACGAGCGAATCTCCGGCGCGCCTGCTGAGTTCCACCCCGCTCTCGACGCGCGACGTTGCGGTATCCATTGCCGTAATCGCATTTTCCACTTCGCCCTGAATTGTACCGATCATCGAGCTGATCTGCGATGTTGCCTGTGATGTCCTTTCGGCAAGTTTCCTCACCTCATCGGCAACGACGGCAAATCCCCGTCCCTGCTCTCCGGCACGGGCCGCCTCGATGGCCGCGTTCAGAGCCAGAAGGTTCGTCTGATCAGCGATATCGTTAATCACCCCCACAATATTCCCTATTTCTTTGGAACTGTCGCCCAATCGGCGCATGACCTCGGAAGAGGCGGCTACGGTCGACGCGATCTCGCGCACTTCATCGACAGCCCTGCCGACCACTGTTTCACCGTCCTTGGCCTGACCATAGGTGTCGCCCGAAATCTGGGCAATGCTCGACGTATTTTTCGCGACGTCTATCACGGTTTGGGACATCTCTTCGCTCGCCGTAGCGATTTGGCTGGAACGTGAGGCCTGTCCGTCGGTTCCCCGAGAGATGCCTTTTGCATTGGCGTTCAATTGCTCGCTCCCGGAGGCTACATTGTCCGCGGTCATCTTTATTTTTCCGATCAGCTGTCGGAGATGCGCAACCATACGCTCCATTGCTACCATCAGCTGTCCGACTTCGTCATTCCGCCCCTGCCGCACAGAGGCCGTCAGGTCGCCGTTGGCCAGACGATTCGCAACCTCAATGCCTTCGGCGAGTGGACGGGTAATGCTCCGAACAATAAGGGATGAAATAAGGATGGCAAGCACTATAGAGATGACAAGCAGCACAAGCACCACAATCTGGACGTTCTTCACCGCATCTGTCGCTTCCTTGCCGGCCTCTTCGATCTGTTCGCCCTGGTACTGAATCAGCTTGGTAACAGAATCAAAATACGGAGCCTGAGTGCTCCGCATTGTCGTCACAAGAAAAGTCCCGACCTCTTTCTTCTTGCCGTCCCTGATGAGCTGGATCGCCTTGTCCAGATTGACTAAATAAGCCGCTCTCTTCGCCTTGAGATCTTCAAGCAGCTCCTTCCCTTTTCCGGAGAGCGTAGACTTCTCAAGTTTGCCTACCCTGTCGGTAATAGCCTCTCTCGACAGCGCAATGCGGTCGAGCTCTTTCTTCACCTGTTCCGGATCATCCAGCAGAGCGGCATTTCTCAGCGCCCGGGCATTAATATTTACATGGTCGATAATGTCATTCGCCTGAACAGTCTTCGGCCATCGTTCTTGAATAATTCTTGCTATTTCGCCGCCGATACTTCTGATGGAATAGAGGGAAGCAACGGCAAGAACAATGGACAGCACCAAAACCACGGCGAATCCGGCCAGCAATCTTAATCGAATCGAAATATTCTTGAACATGATCATATCCCTTCTGCTTTATCCGCCCGCATCTTCATTGTCGTCGACCAAATCAGTATCGTGAAGCTGACGCAGGCTTCTGCCTGTTAATAGCAACATACATGCCCGCGATATCTATTTCCTATCTCATTGTTTTTAAAAAATAACATTGGAGCTGCAGCTCTTATTTCCGCTGCGACTCTGGAACACATTCCAGCGGGACAGGAACGCACTCCAGTAGTCTATCCCCTCCGAACATGCCCGTCATGAAGAGGCGTTCATCCGTTTTATAAAGCCGAAATGCGCTCTTCTTAAGAACCTCCGCGACCAGTCGATAATATCGTTATGAGAAGTCTCGCCGAAAATCATCGCTGCAGGGCATGCCATGTCTGAAGGCTTAGACAAGCCGTTTTTCTGTGCGAGCGATCTTTTCCTGCATCTTGATGCATTTCCGCAGATGCTTTATGTCAAAGACCTCGACGCCAAACTTGTAGTCGCAAACCAAGCTCTCTGTTCTTTTCTGGCGGCAACACCAGATGACATCGTCGGCATGAGTGAAGCGCAGCTCTTCGGAGCGGAAGCCTCGGAGCTGCTCTCTGAAATGGCCGCGCAGGCGGTGGCAGGTATGCCTCTTCAGGATAGGAATATTGTCATCCCTGACGGATATGGCATATCCCGCACGGTTTGTGTTCATCAGGCACTGATTTCTGTCGATCCCGATATGCGGATCCTGACGTCGGTGACCGACCTGACCGAGCAACGCCAAATGGAAGAGGTCCTCAGATCATCGGAAGAATATGCACGTTCTTTTCTCGAGAGTTCGCGGGATTGCGTGGCGCATCTTTCGACAGACGGATACTTCCTGACAATTAATGCCGCGGGCAGCGACGCCCTTGAACTGGAAAATCCTCAGGGAATTGCAGACAAAAAACTGACCGATTTCTCCCGCGAACATGCCGAACCGATTCACACAGCAATTTCAGCCTCAAGAGGGGGAGAATCTCCCAGCCTGCAGTTTAAGACAATCGGGCGCACCGGTCGTTTGATCTGGTGGGATGCGAGACTCACGCCGATTCACGATTTCGACGGCTCAATCCGCAGCATCCTGTTAGTAGCACGCGACATCACGGAGCAGCGAAAGGCAGAGGCGGAGGTCCGCAAGCTTCTCCTTGCGGTAGAACAGAACCCTGCGTCGATCGTGATCACCGACATAAACGGGACCATTGAATATGTCAATCCCAAGTTCTGCTACATAACCGGATATAGCAGCGAGGAGGCCATAGGCCAAAACCCGCGACTTCTCAAAACAGGCGAAATGTCGCCTGAAGGCTACCGGGATCTCTGGAGCACGATACTGTCGGGCAAGGTCTGGCGCGGCGAATTTCATAATCGCAAGAAGAATGGCGAACTCTTCTGGGAAGCCTCCTCGATTTCTCCGATTTTTGATGCCGAAGGGAAAATACAACAATTCATTGCGGTCAAAGAAGACGTAACACAGAAAAAACTTCTCGAGGAACAGCTTCAGATCGAAAAGAACCAGGTTGAACAGGCATATGCGGATTTGAAAACACTTCAATCACAGCTCCTGCAACAGGAGAAGATGTCTTCCATCGGCCAGCTCGCAGCCGGGGTTGCCCATGAAATCAATAATCCGATCGGTTTCATCAAGAGCAACCTGAATACGCTCAGAAAGTATGTCGATCGATTCGTAGCCTTCGTAAACACGCAATCAGTTGCCCTCGACCAATACGCGCCGGATACCATTCGCTCCGAAATTGCGGATCAAAAAAAGGCCCTCAAAATCGATTTCATGGTCACCGACATCAATGCATTGCTCATCGAATCGATAGACGGCACCGAGCGTGTCCGCCAGATCGTGCAGGACCTGAAGAGCTTCTCGCATATCGACGAGGCGGAGAACAAACTCTCCGACATCAACCAGGGGCTCGAAAGCACCATTAATATAGTCTGGAATGAACTGAAATATAAGGCTAATGTTACCAAGGAGTTCGGGCAGCTCCCGATGACCCGCTGCAACCCCGGACAGCTTAATCAGGTCTTCATGAACTTACTCGTCAACGCGGCCCAGGCGATCGAAAGCCATGGCGATATTTCGGTCATAACCTGGGCCAAGGACGGCATGATCACCGTTATCGTCGCCGATACCGGGGGCGGAATTCCGCCCGATAAGCTGAACCGCATTTTCGAGCCGTTTTTTACGACCAAGGATGTCGGCAAAGGTACCGGCCTGGGCCTCAGCATTGCCTATGATATAGTTAAAAAGCATAACGGAGATATTCAGGTGCAAAGCGAGGTCGGGAAGGGAACCGTATTTACCGTGCGCCTGCCGATCATGGAGGGATAAGGAGAGATGACCTCACAGACAAAAATTCTGTGCGTTGATGACGAACCGAGCGTCCTGAGTGCCCTGCGCCGCTTGTTTATGGATGACGATTATACCGTATTGACTGCCCCGTCCGCCGATGAAGGACTTGAGATTCAGGCAAGGGAAAACGCGCAGATCATCATCTCTGATTACCGGATGCCCGTAATGAACGGCGTTGAGTTCCTCAGGGAGGTTAATAAACGCTGGCCGGACACTGTTCGCATCGTCCTTTCCGGATACGCCGATGCCGCCTCCATCGTATCGGCGGTAAACGAAGGACAAATCTATAAATTCATTCCGAAACCGTGGAACGACGACGACCTGAAACTCGTTATTGCAAACGCCGTGGAACGCCATGAACTCCTTCGCCAGAACCGAGAACTTGCCGAACAACTCAAACTGAAAAATGCGGAACTCGAAGTTCTCCTGGCTGAACGAACCGCCAATCTCGAAGCGAGGAGCCAGATGCTCGTCAGCTTCCAAAACATCATCGATGCAATGCCGGTGGGAGTGCTCGGTATCGACAGCGAATTTACCCTGATACAATGCAACGAGGCTTGGCTGAGGGCGTTCCGGTCGGATGTCACGCTTCTCGGCGAGAATATCGCGGATTTCATGCCGGATATCGTTCTTGACCTGCTCAAGAAGCTCGGACAAACAGGCCATGCGGCGGTTCATGCCGAGGTGAACGGCATAACCTGCAGAGTGATCGGTTCCCGCATGGAAGCCCAGAGCGGACAGGAAGGATATATCCTCGTCTTTGTCCGAGACGACAACCTAATATGATGAACGGCACGCCCCTCCCGATTTCTTCCTGGTGCGGCAGCCCGATAACTGCCTTGACTCACCTGCATTCCGAATGCGAAGCTCTCTTCTTGGCCTTTGCTTGGAAAACAACAACCCGGGATTCTTCGCATGAAGACTGATGCAGCGACGGACACTATCAGGCTTCTCTTTGTAGACGATGAGGAGAACGTCCTCAATGCGCTGAATCGTCTCTTCATTGATGAAGGATTCGATATTCTGACTGCCACCTCCGGCGCGGAAGGACTGAAATTGCTTGAGAAGTATCCGGTAGCCGTCATTGTCTCGGACCAAAAGATGCCCGGCATGATCGGCGCCGAGTTTCTCGCGAAGTCGCGCGATATCCGGCCCGATGCCGTGAGGATGATACTCACGGGATATGCCGACATCAATGCCGCAATGGACGCAATCAACAGAGGCGGCGCATACCGCTATATCACGAAACCCTGGAACGATCAGGAACTCGTATTTGCGGTGAAGGAAGCTGCGGAGCGCCACCACTTAGTCGTCGAAAACAAGCGCCTCACGGAATTGACGGCACAACAGAACGAGGAGCTGAAGAACTGGAGCACGGAACTTGAAATGTACGTTCAGCGGCAGACCATCGATCTGACAAACCGCAACAAGGAACTGCAGCAACTGAACAGCAAGCTCCGCAAGAACTTCCGGGATATGATCGGGGCTTTTCTGACTATTATCGAATTAAGAGACAGGCTGCTTTTCCGTCATGTCAAGGATGTCGCTGCAATTTCATCGGCTATGGCACGTGAACTCCATATGGATGATGATGCCGTCGAGATGGTCGAGACCGCAGCGCTGTTGCATGACCTCGGCGCCTTACAGGACGACGCAACCGCCAGGTTGACGAATAAGGACCATTCGACACCGGAAGCTGTTCGGGAATATCAATTGCACCCTATTCGCGGCCAGGCGATCGTAACGGCGCTTGAGGACCTGAAAGAGGTCGGACTCGCCATTCGTCATCATCACGAACACTACAACGGAGGCGGGTTCCCGGATAAGCTTTCCGGCACGGCAATACCGCTCGGGGCGCGCATCATAGCTGCGGCCGATACCTATGACTGGATGATGCATGAAGTTCGCGCAGACGCTGTCTCACCGGAACGGGTCCTCGAAGAAATAAAAGGCATGTTCGGTACGCAACTTGATCCGGCATTATTCGAACCGTTATCTGCCGCGGTCAGGGTTTCCTCGGCTCAGAGAGAGTCTGAGGAGGTGGATGTGGAGGTGGAATTGCCGTGTGAAAAGCTCCAACCCGGCATGTTTGTGACGAGAGACATTCGGAGCGGAACCGGCCTCCTTTTATTAAGCAAGGGGGCGGCACTTACTACAAAGGCTATCGATGCATTGAAGCGCTACCATGTTGTTGATCCGCTAAAAGAAGGCGTCTTTGTGAAAATGAAGGCGAAACGCCAGAAATAGGGCGTCAGAAGATTTGCCCGTGCAAGATGATCCGATCACGCGCCTTGTCCGCGCCCGTTTGAGAAAAGGGAGTGCTGCGAACTATGGAAACTGACACAATCCTCCTGGTCGACGATGAAAAAAATGTCCTGGAAGCCTTGAAACGCGCCTTTTATGACGACCCATGGACAGTGCTGACCGCCTCAAACGCATCTGATGCGTTTACGCTGCTGTTGCGCTACCCCATCAAGGTCATTATTTCAGATGAGCAGATGCCGGGTGTGGCAGGCTCTGCACTGCTTGCGCTCGTGCGTGAACGCTTCCCTTCGGCGATCCGCATTATGCTGACCGGACACGCAAGTATCGATGCCGCAATGAGGGCCATCAACGACGGCGAAATCTACCGTTTCCTAACAAAACCGTGGGATAACAATGAATTAAGAATTATCGTCAGGACAGCATTGGAAAAATACAACCTTGAGGAGGAAAACCGTCGACTCCTCGCACTGGTTCGTCAGCAGGCGGTCGAGATGAAATTGCTCGAGCGCCAGTTCCCCGGCATTTCGAAGCTTGAGCGTGACGAGTCAGGGCAGATTGTTGTCCCTGAAATCTCCGAAGAGGAACTGCAGCAGATTGTCGAGCAGTGCCAGAGAGAATATGCTTAGAACACGGCAGGTTCGGAATTACTCTGTTGCCGGGACAGTAATAGTAAACGAAGTGCCCTCGCCGACCCGGCTTTCAACGTCGATATGTCCGCCGTGCTTTTTGATGATGTCATATGCAATGCTTAAACCGAGCCCGGTCCCCTTGCCGACCTCTTTTGTCGTAAAAAACGGCTCGAAAATTCGGCTCAGCTTGTCCGGGGAAATACCGTCACCCGTATCAGCTATCAGCACAGAGATATTCCCGGAATCCGCCCATGTCCTGATAAGAATCTCTCCGGGACGCGTCATCGCCTGAGCGGCATTCACCAGCATATTCATGAACACCTGATTAAGCTGTCCGGGATTGCATCTGATGTGCGGGATGTCGCCAAGTTCCTTGACTATTTTTGCCTTGTACTTTAATTCATTGCGCGCAATATTCAGCGTGCTCTCGATGCCAGCATTGATATCTGCCATCTTACTTTCGGATTCGTCCACCCGCGAAAAGCTCTTGAGATCCTGGACAATGCGCTTCACCCGCTCCGCACCCTCGAGAGATTCGTCAATCGACGTATGGATATCGGCTTCTATATAGTCGATTTTCATCATTTTCCGCTGTTCGGAAACACGCTCGACGAGTGATCCGGCGGCAGCCTCCCCGGACAATGCCTGCTCCAGCGCTGCAGCCTGGAATCGTTGGAACTCCGTAAGTCTTTGCGCATATTTTCTCAACGACCCGAGATTGCTGATGATAAACCCTATAGGATTGTTGATTTCGTGTGCAACGCCGGCGGCAAGCTGTCCGATGGAAGACATTTTTTCCTGCTGCAGCAGTTGGGACTGAAGCGCCTTCAACTCGTCATACGCCTTTTCAAGCTCGCGTTTTTCGGCATGGAGCTGTTCTTCCAGCGCCTTGCGGTCGGTTACGTCATAACATGACCCGATATAGCCTGAAAATGCGTCGTCAACGTCGTTAAACGGCCTGCCGACAGTGATGACCCATCGACATGCACCGTCGCTGCGGCGGAGACGAAACTCGCCCTCAAACGGTCGTCTCGCTGCGAATGCGTCCCGGTACGCCTGTAAAAAAGACTCCCGGTCTTGTGCCGGAATGCCATTGGTCCAGCCGAATCCGGCCTCGTCGTCGAAAGACCTGCCCGTAAAATTCAGCCATGTCTTGTTGAAGAAATTGAAGAGCCCGTCAGTACCCGATTGCCATATGAGCGACGGAAATTCTTCAAAGAGAACCAGATAGAAATCTCTCGATTTCCGCAGGGCGATTTCATCCTGTTTGCGCCGCGAAATGTCCCGGAGCGTCCCCATGACGCGGATGGGGGTTCCGTTTTCATCACGAACCATTTCCGCCTTTTGCACTACATAACGGACTGCGCCGTCAGGCGTTATAATCCGATGCTCCAAATCGTACGCCAGCCCTTCCCGTATTGCGCGGTCAAGCGTCTCCCCGACGCGTCCCCTCTCATCCGGATGAACCGCAGTCAGAAACTGCTCACTGTTATTGACGAATGTCTCACGCGTCGCTCCGAGAATGCGATAGGTTTCATCGGATGCCGAAAAAGCGGAGGTCGTCAGGTCCAAACCCCAATGGCCGACATGCGCTATCTCTTCCGCCTTGGCATATCTTGCCTCGCTCAATTGCAGGGCTTCGGTCTTCTGCGTCATCTCGGTGACCATAGTGTTAAAGGCCTCGGCCAGCGTTTCTATTTCATCGCCGGTCTTTATGTGAAATATTTTTTCACCGCCTTTCTTGTGAGGCAGCGCGTCGACATGTTCTTTCAGCATCAGCAGCGGACGCGTAAGATTTCGCATGAGTAGCCAGACCGAAACCATGGTCACCAGGACAACAACAATGAGGAGAAGATAGAAGAAGGCCCTCGCATCCTGCAAAGGTCTGTATGCTTGCGTTTGCGGATAATGCGATGCGACGATCCAGTCGACAGTGCGAAGCCGTTTGAAACTCGCTAATACCGGAAGCCCTCGTGATGTTATGGTATCACCGGTACCCTCAAATCCGGCTATTGCTTTATCAAAAAGCCTGTTTGCACCGACTGGCACATCCTGTTGTGAGATTCGAGAGACATCGGGATGCAGAATAAGCGTTCTGTCCTTTGCGAACACATAAACATAACCGGCGCCCCCAATTTTAATATTGCGCATTTTGATAAAGTAAGAATTCTGTACCAGGTTGACGGCTCCTCCAATGACAGCGGCAAGTTTCCCGTTTTTGTCGAAAACGGGCACCGTAAACATAATTGCCGGAACACTTGCATCTTTGCTCGAAAAATACGGTTTCGATACGGAAGGTATGCGCTCCTCAACAGTCTTTTGGAAGTAGTCTCGAAATGAGAAATCCCTGCCGCGACGATCCGGCACAAAGGGATGCTCCGCAATCATATGACCGGACGGCGAGAATATGACAAGCGTGTGGTCGAACATGAAGTTGGTATCCATGCGGCTGTCAAGATAATGCTGCACCTCGTTCGCATCATCCAATATTTCAACGGGAAAAGTCATGGCCATGCCGATCAACTCATTTTGTAACGAAACAATCTTTTCGTCGAGTTCATCGGCAAGCCGTTCTACGAATGTCTTTTGCGTCTCGAATATGGACTGCTTGATGCGGCTTTCAAAAAGATGGAGGGCGTAAAAAGCGGAGAGCGTCATGAAGAGCCCTATGATCAATGAAACAGCAAACGTCATCTTGGTTTTCAGGCTCAATTTCATCTCGTCGACCGACACCTCGGAACAAAGGCACCCGGAGCAATACACAGAAAAACAGACCGACGCTATGTTGTCGAGCCTTGCCGCCCCCGTCTATTACATATCGGTATTTAGGAGGACATACTTAAGCTCATAATATTCGTAACATGCTTGTACAACAGGGCAAGATATCAGGGAATACACGAGATGTCCGAGTTCTCACGGCTCGCATAAGCGTGCGGAATAGCAATTCGGGAGACCGAGAAGAGTTCACTGCACAAAATGCCGGAGACGGGAATCGAACCCGTACGGGGAAACCCCGAGGGATTTTAAGTCCCTTGCGTCTGCCAGTTCCGCCACTCCGGCTGCACAGTACTAGATACATTACCGGAAACGATTGCAACGTCGCAACCGACAAGGCTTTGCGATATATTGACAAAGCGGGGGGCGTGGTGTAATCTATGAACAAGACTTCTGCTTATTGAATCCCTCCGTTCAGGGATACTTCATAACAAACAATCTGAGTACAACAATCAAACAATCGATAAAATCATGCCCGCCATTGCGCGCGCACCAGAACAGCCAGAGGGCACTTTCGGAGAGGGACAACTGCATGGAGAATTACATTTCGATTTCCGAGCTTAAACAGAAAAGTATCGGGGCGCTTACCGACATCGCAAAAGAACTGAATGTCGAGAACGCCACCGGCATGCGCAAACAGGACCTCATTTTTGCCATATTACAGGCCCAGTCTGAAAAAGCGGGCAGCGTATACGGCGCCGGTGTGCTCGAGATACTGCCGGACGGATTCGGATTCCTGCGCTCTCCCGATTACAGCTATCTGCCTTCTCCCGACGATATTTATGTTTCCCCCTCCCAGATTCGCAGGTTTTCGCTCCGCACCGGAGACTTCGTCTCGGGCCAGATTCGCCCCCCGAAGGAAAACGAACGGTACTTCGCCCTGCTGAAAGTCGAGACCATCAACAATGAGACACCGGAAGAGAATGTCTCCCGCGCTCTTTTTGATAACCTTACGCCGTACTATCCTACAGAAAAGATCAGGCTTGAATATGAAAAAAGCGACATGGCGATGAGGGTTATGGACCTCATCAACCCGATCGGAAAGGGACAGCGCGGACTGATTGTTGCCGCTCCCCGGACAGGCAAGACCATGCTGCTTCAGTCAATTGCCAAGGCCATCAAGAAGAATCACGAGGAGATCTATCTCATCATCCTGCTGATTGATGAACGCCCGGAGGAAGTGACCGACTGGAAACGGCAGGTTCCGGGAGCCGAGATTATCAGTTCGACATTCGACGAGGCGCCGCAGCGCCACTGCCAGGTTTCGGAAATGGTTATCGAGCGGGCCAAGCGCCTTGTGGAGGAACGGAAAGACGTTGTTATCCTGCTGGACAGCATTACGCGGCTTGCCAGAGGATATAATGCGATAACCCCGGCAAGCGGCAAGGTTCTCTCCGGCGGTCTCGATGCGAATGCGCTCCAGAGGCCGAAGCGATTCTTCGGCACCGCGCGGAGCATCGAGGAAGGCGGCAGCCTGACTATTCTTGCCTCCTCGCTGGTCGATACCGGCAGCCGTATGGATGACGTCATTTTCGAGGAGTTCAAGGGCACCGGCAACATGGAAATACACCTCGATCGCAAGCTCGTCGACAAGCGCGTATTCCCGAGCATCGACATCAATGCTTCCGGAACAAGAAAAGAAGAGCTTCTTGTGGAACCGGACGTACTCAATAAGATGTGGATTCTGCGCAAGGTCCTCAATCCGCTCAGCACGGTGGAGAGCATGGAGTTCCTCCTCAGCAAGCTGAAGGGCACAAAGAACAATAAAGAGTTTCTCGATATGATGAATAAATAGCATGATCCGGCTCGAAGACGATCAGTACTGCTTTGTGTGCGGCAGCAGAAATCCGTGCGGGCTTCAGATTTCATTTCGGCGCGAAGGCCATAAAGTCATATCGGAATTTACTCCGGCGCGCCATTTTCAGGGATACACGAATGTTCTCCACGGCGGTGTTATTGCTGCCGTCCTCGATGAGATCATTGTTCAGGCTGCCATGGTTCAGGGTTTTTCTCCGGTAACTGCAGAGATGCGCATTCGGTACAAAAAACCGGCACCGACCGAACGTCCCCTCAAGATCGAGGGAGAAGTTGTCCACGCATCATCCCGGCTTGTCGAAGGCAAAGGACGCCTCCTGGATGCAGCATCCGGAATGCTTCTGGCAGAGGCCGACGCGAAAATGGTCCTTATCGATAATGAGCGTGTGCGCGCCGTGTCTCAGGAGTTGCACGGCCCCTCATAAGCCGTTTTCGAAGACTCACGGCGGCTTATCACCTATGGTATAGTTCTGATATGAAGACTCATTTCCTGATCATAGGGGTACTCGTCCTCATCGTCTCCATCCTCATCTCTTTGAATATTTTCTTCCAACAGTCCCTCCAGATCGAGATCGCAGAGGAGTTCAATAAGCAGCAGCTGCTGATTGCCGATTCGGTCGCCAACAATATCAGCGACTATATCGGTCTGCTGACGGAGCGCGCGGCGGCGATTGCAGCACGCCTCTCGGTCGAACAGGCATTGGATATCAAGGCGGCTGAACATGAGGCCCGCCGCATACGCTCCGGTTCGGCAGGCATGAAAATAGGGGTTTCGCTGTTGTCGCCTTCCGGAGACTTACTGCTGAGCAGCGATGTCGGGCAATCACTCGGCGATGCCCTGCCGGCCATTAAAAAGGCCATCCCGTCTCTGCCGGCAGCCTCGACATTTTTGATCGAGGCAGATCCATGCATCCATATCATTGCTCCGATTTACCATCAAGGAACCCTCATCGGAACCGCCGTTCTCTCGGGCGATATGCAGGACATAGCCGCCCATTTCATCACGGAACTGCGCCAGCACGGGAAAGGCGCCATTTATCTTCTGAATGCCGCGGGTACGCTCGTCTATCACCCCACTGAGCAGGGCATGGTAGGCAAGAATCTTCACAAGACCGATGCCAATTGCTCAACCTGCCATCTCAGTTTCGATCTCTGGAGAAATATCATTGCCGGAAAGCTCGGTCCGAAGGGAAGATACGTGGCACCGTCAGGGGAAGACAGGATGATAGCCTTTTCACGCCCTACAAATGCCCGCTCATGGATTATTTTCGTCTCTGCACCGGTATCCGAGCTGACGGCAACAACACGCAAGAGCATGACGCTATATTCGTATCTGATTATCGCCATTCTTCTGACGACGATCACCGTTTCGACCGCACTCATCTACTTTAATCGGAAACGCGTTCAGGCCGAAGAACTCGAAAAGCGCCGAAAACAGGTTGAACAATACGCGCACGAACTTGAAGAAAAAGTTCAGCAGCGGACTGCGGAACTGACGAGTGAAAAAGAAAAATTGAACACAATCGTGAGCGCCATCGGGTCGGGCATCATGATGCTCGACAAGCAGGGCGTCGTTCAGTGGACCAATCAGATTATCCTTGAGATGGCTGGGGTGGATGTCGTCGGCAGATCGTGCGAAGAACTGTGCGCCGAATGTCAGGTATCGGGGGCATATGCAGAAAACAATATCGATACGGTCATAATGCTCGATCTCTTCGGCAAGAAGGGTCGTCAGTTTCAGGTCACCACCGCTCCGATCCGTGATGAAGAAGGAAAAATCCGGGGGTACATCCGCTTAATACACGATGTGACCGAAATCAAGCGAATGGAAGACCAGATGAGCAATTCCGAAAAACTTGTGTCTATCGGTCGGCTCGCAGCCGGCATTGCCCATGAAATCGGAAATCCGCTAACCTCCATTTTTTCCTTTGTCCAAATCCTTCAGGAGATTGAGCAGGATGAGTTTAAAAAAGATAGCCTCAAAACAATCTGTTTTCATGTGAACCGTATCTCAGAAACCTTGAAACAGCTTTCGGGCTTCTCAAAAATGCCAATGGGAGAGGCAAAAGAATGCCGGGTGAATGACATCATCGAAACTTCGGTAAATCTGATTCAATACGACAAGCGCGCTAAAGACATCCAGATTGTCCGCGAGCTTGCCGAGAGCCTGCCGTGCATCCTCGCCGACGGGAATCAGCTTTCCCAGGTGTGCGTAAATCTTGTTCTGAATGCCATTGATGCCATGCCCGACGGAGGCACGCTGACAATTTCGAGCGAGGCCACCGAAGCCGGGGTGCTGATTAGGTTTTCCGATACCGGGGTCGGAATTCCGCCGGAAAATCTCTCGAAGATATTTGATCCGTTCTATACGACAAAGGAGAAAGGAACCGGCTTGGGACTTTCCGTAAGTTATACTATCATCAAGAAGTTGAACGGACTGCTGAGCGTTGAAAGCGACGGGAAATCGGGAACGACATTTACTATCTGGCTCCCGTCGGTCCCGGAGAAAGGCACTGCATGAACGCCAAAATTCTCATTGTCGATGACGAACAGGACATCTGCAAAGCGCTCACCTTCCTGCTGACGCGGGAGGAATACTCCGTTACCTGTGCGAACTGCGGAGAAGACGGTATCGCCATTATTGAAAAGGAACGATTTGATCTGGTCATTACGGATCTAAAAATGGGAAAGATCGACGGCATGGCACTGCTTCAGCGCGTTCGGGAATTAAGCCCGGATACGCCGATAATCATGATGACCGCATTCGGCACCGTCGAGTCGGCCGTGGAAGCCATGAAGCTCGGTGCCTCGGAATACGTGATGAAGCCTTTTCTCAACGAAGAGATCAAGCTCACCGTGCGGAGGGTTCTGGAGCAGCGCAAAATGGTGCGCGAAAATCAGGCTCTGAAACAGCAGATCAGCCAACGCATGGCATGCCGCGAGTTTGTCGCCAACTCGGATGCTATGATCAAGATTGTTGAGACGCTTGAAAAAGTAATACCGACGAAAAGCAATATTCTCATCCTTGGGGAGAGCGGCACCGGCAAAGGACTCCTTGCCGAACTCGTTCATTGCAACAGCGCTCGCCGGGATAGACCGTTCATCTCAATCAACTGCTCTGCGATTCCCGAAGGCCTGCTTGAGTCTGAATTGTTCGGTTATAAGAAAGGGGCTTTTACCGGAGCGGTGAGCGACAAACTCGGATTGATTCCGCTCGCCCATCAGGGAACCCTGTTCCTCGACGAGATTGGAGACATGCCGCCCGCTCTTCAGGCAAAGCTTTTAAAGGTCCTCGAATCCGGCGAGGTTTTCCCGTTGGGTGATACCCGCCCCCGTCACGTCGACGTAAGAATCATTTCTGCTACCAATGCGAATCCTGAAGAAAGAATACAGCGGGGACTCTTTCGCGAAGACCTCTACTGGAGGTTGAATGTGATTGAAATTAAGGTCCCCCCGCTTCGTGAGCGACCTGATGACATCGAAATTCTGGCCAAGCATTTTGTCCGGAAGTTCGCCGATGAACAAGGAAAGAAGATGGTGTCTCTGGAGCCCGATGCGCTGGCCGCCCTGTTTGAATATCGATGGCCCGGAAATGTCCGCGAATTGAAGAACGTAATTGAGCGTGCAGTCATTATGTGCGAGACTGATATGGTCGCGGCAGCTGACCTGCCGGAGAAGATTTCCGCTGCTCACCGTGCGCAGCAAACCTGCTCGTCGCTGAAGGTCTGTCTCAACAACTACGAGCATCACCTTCTGTTTTCTTCATTGAAGGCGCAGAGATTCAACAAGGAAGCAACGGCTCAAGCCCTCGGTATAGACCTTGCTACGCTCTACCGAAAACTGAAAAAATACGGAATTGAAGACGCATGACGCGTGCTGAGCGGGTCGGAGCGGCTGCGGGAGCCGCGATTGGGCTTGCGCTTGCCCTCGGCATGGATGCTCTGCTTGGGGAAGCTGTCGGTTCCGGGTGGCGCAGTGCCGTCGCACAGGATCTCACGGCCATGCTTGGCCGCTCCGTTTCCGCCGACAGCATGCCTGCGTATGCAGGCGCGGCGGCGGCGGTATTCGGGATCGCGTGCTGCGGCGCTGTTGCAGGCTGGCTATTTGTCAAGATCGTTCAGAAATTCTTTTCCTATCTGCTCAATGACAACTGACTGCAATACCTATAAATTCCAAGGCACCGCCGGTGCATTCATCAGCTCGTTTGAGAGCAGATATACCGCGTCGGTCATGAAGAGCGTTATCTCAATACGAACAGGAGGTTCCATGAAGGTCATCAAGTATACAGAGGCTCCGGCCAAGCACTATTCAAATGCACAGGTAAAAGGTGTTGAAGCGCGTGTGGTAATCGGCAAACAGGATGGGGCTGAAAACTTCTTTATGCGAGTCTTCGATATCGCTCCCGCCGGCAATACACCTCGCCACACGCACGATTGGGAGCACGAGATGTTCTGCCATGCGGGCGAAGGGGAAGTATTCTGCGGAGAACAGTGGCACCGCATTTCAGCCGGCAACGTCGTATTTATTCCGGCAAACGCCGAGCACCAGATCCGCAATAGCGGAGAGAACAACCTGTCAATTGTCTGTCTTGTCCCGGCGAAAGCCCCCGAGCTGTAACCTGCCTTATTCATATCGGATCAACTGAAGAGCCTCCACAAAAAAGGCCGTCTTTCCTTCGTACGGAGAGACGGCCTTCCCTCAAAATGTGACTAACTGCCGGTCTGTCCTGACACCGTTTTTTTCGGCTTGACTATCTTGGTATATCCCTTTACCCCGAGGTGGCATTTCGTACATTGCGTATTCATAGCCGATGCGGTCTTGCCGTGACAGGCCCCGCAGAACATACCCTTATCGAAGCCTTTGTGATTGAACTCAACGCTCTTTTCCGCAGCCTGGCTGTCCATCTGGAATATTTTGTCGTGACAGACATTACAGCTCATCGAAAGCCCTTCGACATGAGCTTTGTGGCTGAAGATGACAGCCTGCACCGGCTTGGCAAAAATGATCTCCCCGCCGAGCCCTGTCTGTTCCGCAATAACCGGGTGGTAGCTTCCGACTATCAAGACAACGGCTAGGACAATTGCACAACACAAAAATATCGTTTTCATCGGTTGCCCTCCTTTCCTAGCCGCGACTATAGAAGACGTTAGGGGCCGCACCGACTTCAGGCCGATGCACCCATATGGTCTTTTCTATCTGATGAACCATTCGGTAAACCTCGCTCTTCGGATCAGACAGATCCCCGAACACCCTAGCCCCGGCAGGGCATGCCTCGACGCATGCCGTCGTTGTCAGTCCTTTTGACAGCCGCGTGTCGATACAGAAATTGCATTTGTCGACCGATTTGCGCTCTTCGTTGTAATAGCGGGCATTATAAGGACATGCCGCAATGCAGGTCTTGCAGCCGATGCATTTATCATAGGTCATCATCACGATACCGGTTTTCTCATCTTTATACGTCGCCTTTGTAGGGCAACCCCTCACACAAGGCGGGCGATTGCACTGGTTACAAAGCACAGGGATGAATTCCCTCTTAACGTCTCCTCCCTGTGGGGCCTCGCGTTCGAGGATAGCGGTACGATAGCCGTATGACGGCACATGATTCGTCTTGGTGCATGCGTCGATGCAGCGTTCGCAGTCAATGCATCTGTTTTGATAAATCAGCATGCTGTAATGAGGCTTATACGGGTACTTCGCGGCGTGCGCCGCGGGTGATGCGAATACAGTATTGACTACGGAACTGAGCGAGAGGATGCTCCCCCCCGCCAACACGCCGGTAACAGCCAGACCGAGTTTCAGAAAGGATCGCCGTTCCATATGCGACAGGAGATCAGGAGTTGCAGCCTTCTGCTCGTCGAATTCAATGTCGTTGATCTTCATGTCGTTCCTCACTTTCGTTCATTCTTGAAGGGTGCAAGCCGGAGACACGCACGTCCTCCGGGCGTGCACCCTGCCCCTTACTGCTCAATTCCGCTCACTGCTTCCAGGCGAACTGTCTGATGAGCATGCTCGGATTCGTGTTCCTCTACCACATGTTCGCTGAATATCTTCTCACCGAGCAGGAAGAAAGTCCCGACAAGTCCTATCCCGGCGAGCACCACCAATATCTCATGAGGCGAAGGAATATAACTCAAGAGAGTCGCATATTCGTTCACTCCAAGCTCATACTGCGCGGGCACTATCTGGCCGACGACAACCAGGTCATACCGCATAAAGAAGATGCCGAATATCATCGAAGCAGAACCGTAAAAGAGCATGTTCAGATTCGAGCCGCGAGACATGATATACATGGCCAGCGGGAAGAGCATGCCGGCGCCTACTTCCAGCACCCAGAAATTGAATGCGTAGGGACCGCTCAACAGCGCGAGAAACGTTTCGCGCTCAGCATCACCGCCGACGAGCCCAGCGATAATCTTCCAGGTCGTAAAGAACATGATGACCGATATCATCAGGATGCCTACTTGTCTGGTGACATCGACTGCCCTGAACATGCGTGCATCGAGTTGTGTACGGTTGACCTTGGCTGCGAGCCAGGTAAACAGGATTATTGCGGCACAGCCTGACATCATTGCCGATGCGATAAAGTAGATCGGCATAAACGGCCCATACCAGAAGGGACGCGCCATCAGCATACCGAAGACCGCGCCGAGATTGCTGTGGGCCGCAACGCCTGATATAACGCCGAGGAATCCGGCGTATGTCGCCAGTTTATGGCGTTCAATCTGCAGGCAAACAAACTCAATTGCCATAAAGACGAGGTAAGCGCCGTACAGCGTGCCCATCCACCAGATATTCGAGGTCAGATTCGGCGAGATGACATTGTAAATCGCCATACGAACGGGATTCTCGATTTCAAAAAATATCACCATGAATCCAGCAACTATCGTGAGGATCGAAAGAAAAACCGACCTCTTCGCAATGGGCATGAAATCACGTACCCCGAAGACATGCCCGATCGAGGATACAAGACAGAGCCCCGTGGATGTGACGACAAAAAATACATACGTTGAAATCAGGATTCCCCACGCAATCTCGCGCGACGTGTTATATACGTGGGCATATCCGACAATCATGCCGTGAACGCCGGCTGCAACCCCGGCACACAGCACAGCTGCCGATAAAGCAAGCCAGATGTAGAAGCTTTTGCCGACGTGTGTCAGCCGATTCATTATCGACTGCCATGTCCAGAGCATCTGGAGTTCGGCGCCGACTTCGCTCGT
Source organism: Dissulfurispiraceae bacterium (assembly GCA_035319145.1). Lineage (GTDB taxonomy): Bacteria > Nitrospirota > Thermodesulfovibrionia > Thermodesulfovibrionales > Dissulfurispiraceae > JAAYUK01. Next base: position 23,050 of record DATHDH010000059.1, read on the forward strand.
CTTTGTGAGATTATCAGCCATGATAATCCTCCTTTTCCCTGTTCCGCCTGTTTAGGTACTATGCAAGAAGGCTAGGCCTTCTTTTGTTCGGCACTCAGATGCTCTATTGCCTGATCCTTGCGCTCCCGCAGGGTCTCGATAACCGTTCCGCCAGCCCATCCGATCAGAGAGAGGCCCACTACGAAAACCAGACCGGTAACCAATACGCCGAGAACCATAAACACCCCTACGACAAACCGGGGCGCGACAGCTGTACCAAGCGGCAACCCGAAGATATGCCCGGCAATTTTCAATCCCAACACGCCGCCGATAAAAGAACTCGGGAGTAAGCCGACGATGGCAAACAAGATAAGTCCGATACCCGCTCCGATGTACAGCCCTTTCTTCGCTGCTGCCTGTTTCGCTTTCATGACCAGTTCCTCCTCATAATTTCCTGTCGACCTATGATTACGCAGTTTCATGAATATGACCGTGACGTCCCAAGAAAACAATCTGCGCGCCTGCCCACGCGGCCAGCGCGCTTCCCATTACAAATACAAGCCCCGCAACCAATACTCCGGCTACCATGGATGCCCCGACAATTGCGCGGGAGAGGAGTGCCGCATCGGCTGCCCCGCCTAAGAGGATCCCGGCGATCTTCAGCCCGAGAACACCACCGACAAATGAGCTCGGCAACAGCCCGACGATAGTAAACAGGATAAGGCCTGCGGCGGCTCCCCAACATGCTGCCTTTCGTGTCGTCTGATTGTTCGCTTTCATGGAGCAACCCCCTTTAAATAGTGCGTTCATGGGCATCATTTATGCACATCCCGTGCCATCATTCAACTTATTGATTTTATTAATAATTTAATTTGCACTTCTGCAAAAATAATGTTTTAGCTTTGCGAAAGCGCGAAAATCCGGCTGCTGTTTGTAGCAGTTGACCATCAACCGTGCGAGTTGGAGGGGTGCTATACTTAAGAGCACACAGTTCGGGCACACGGCAGGAGGCATCATCATGACCACCAACTATCGATATGGAACGGAGAACGAGACGCTCAGAACCATCCAGAGCAGGCACAGCGTTCGGTCTTTTATCGACCATCCGCTGAGTGACGAACAGATTCATCTGCTGCTCTCAGCCGCAAACGATGCGCCGTCGGCGCACAATCAGCAGTCGTGGCGCTTTATCGTGCTGCGCAACGAGAAGAAGCAGGCATTAGCCGATCTCGTGAGCGCGCGCGCAAACGACTTCCCGCGCCCGTCGTCCGTGCTGCTCCGCATGGCAGCGCGCAGCATTATCAGCGCTCCCGTCGTGATAGCGGTCGCAAATACGGGAGAACTGATGGCGCACGGCACAGACCTCTTCAAAGTCGAAAAAGAGATGGCATACGATTTCTTTAGAACTATGGAAATTCAGAGTTCCGCCGCCGCCGTCGAAAATCTCTTGCTTGCGGCAACGTCGGTAGGGCTTGCAACGGTCTGGCTCGGAATCCTGTACCTCATCAAGACGGACGTGCTGCAATCGCTGGGAGAACCTGAGGGCGAGTTCATGGCGGTCATTCCTGTGGGATACGCCCAGCGGGAATCAGGCGGGCCGCAGAAACAGCCGGTCGAGATGCGGGTGAAATATCTCGACTGATCACGCCGTCCGCTGTTGCTCAGGATCTCCCATGGACAAAACGGTTATCCTGCTTCCAATTGAGAGACTAACGCCTGCCACGAATAATATTGGTTAAAGGTTGTATTTAAAAACGGCGGGATCCTTATAGGTGTGGCATTGACCGCAGAGCCGTCTCTTCTCCTCAGGTGAGGATTTCCAGACATGCGGCCTATGGCACTGCATGCAACCCATACCGGCCTTTGCATGAACGCCGTGCTGACCGAAGCTTGATTCGCTCTTATGACATTCGGCAGTGCATGTCTTCGGCTGAGGCTTTTCCGTCTTATGCGGTTTGTGGCAATAGTGGCATGACAGCGAAGCCATCGCCCCTTGTGCAGGAACATTCTTGTGACATTTCACGCACCGACCTCGGTCGAATTTTTCGACGGATTTTTGAGAGAAAATGTGGCATTTCAAACAGGAGAACTCGGCAGTCTCGAGGCCATGAACCGATTTCCCCTCATGACACTTCTGACAAGACACATCCGACGCCGGGAAATTGTGTCCCTTCCCGCTGTGGCATTCCCTGCAACTCAAATGTTGAGCATCCCCATGCCGTGCATGGCCATATGATTTATTCGGTGAATAGGATCCCTGCGCAAGCTGTTCCATATGGCATGATGCGCACTCCTCCCACGGACGCGACCGGCCGTGGGTTATCCCGATGGGGTTTTTCCCCGTCAACACATAGGACACAAGCCGCAGATTCTGCTCAACATTGCCCAACTGATGACATTGTTGACAAAGCGAATCATGATGTCTGCTCTTCAGCCAGTCAGCATGCGCGCCTTTCAGCTGGTGGCAGGAGGAACAAAAATCGGGATCGGTTTGTGAATAACGATAATAATTGTAGCCATAAAGGAACATGCTCATAACTATGAGGGCGAGAACCAGACCTTTAATGCTGTCGGAAAGTGTCATCCTCTCTTGCAAAGCTCCTGTCGGGGATTTGACTGTCGCGAACTGACTGCAATGCAACGACCGCTCTATTTATTCATGCCCATCAGTTGTTCAAGCTGACGAAGTTTCGGTGTCTCACCAAGCGCAATCAACGTGTCACCTGTCTTCACCGTGCTGCGAAATGTCGGGTTAAACTTCATTTCTCCGCTTGCACGTTTAATCGCTACGATGATGACACCCAGCTCTCGCCCGAAACCGCATTGATCAAGACTCAATCCTGAGAGCCTCGATCCTTCCGGAATGGTCACTTCCTCCATCTGAAGTTCCAGATTTCCGCTTCTCGTAGCAAATTCGATAAAGTCGACTACGGCAGGGCGCAGAACCGTGTGGGCGATGCGCAGACCGCCGATATGGTACGGCGAAACTACCTTGTTTGCGCCTGCGCGGAGCAGCTTTTTTTCGGAACCTTCCTCGCCGGCACGGGCCACGATAAAGAGGTTCGGGTTCAACTCGCGGGCGCTCAAAACTACATAAAGGTTCTCCGCATCGGTCGGGAGAACCGATATCAACCCCCGAGCCCGCTCAATGCCGACCTTGCGAAGCAGATCGTCTTGTGTCGCGTCTCCCTCGATAATGAGGGTAGAATCATCGCCGGTAACGGTTGCCGCATTCTTTTCAATTGCCACAAAAGGGATGCCGTCGGCCTTCAACTCCCGTGTGATGATCCGGCCCATTCTGCCGAATCCGCAGATAATGAAATGGTTCCTAAGTTCAAGTAAACGCTTTTCCAATCTGCTCCTCCCGAATACCTGCTGAAATTCACCCTCAAGAATTACCCGCGCCGCAGCGCTCATTGCGTAGGCAAAAGTGCTGACCCCCACAACTATCAGCACAATGGTAAAAACAACACCTTGATCAGACAAATCATGAACTTCCTTGAATCCGACACTCGCCATGGTTATCACGGTCATGTAGAGGGCGTCAAGAAAGCTCCAGTGCTCAATGAGCATATAGCCTGCAGTGCCAAAGGAAACAACGATGAGGATCA
>DATHDH010000060.1:0-2363 GCA_035319145.1 Dissulfurispiraceae bacterium
ATATCAGCCAGCGCCCCGATGAAAACGGGATTCGTGTTCAGCGAAGGTATCCGCTTCATCGTCATGCCGAGGCCATGCGCGAGTTCCTGATATTCGATATCGATTTCATAAAGCGTTTCGATGTGATCGGATACGAAGCTGATCGGTACGACAAGTATATTGCGCATGCCTTCGGCGGCAAGCGAGCGCAACATCCCTTCAGTCGAGGGCTCAAGCCATTTGACCGGCCCGCTGCGGGACTGAAACGAGAGGCGGGAATTCAGCGACATCCTCTCAGACAGGGCTTTGACGGTCTCTTTGATCTGCGCGAGATAGGGATCACCGTTGTCGATGAACGATTGGGGGAGGCTGTGCGCGCTGAACACAACAACGGGCTGCTCAGAAAAACTGCGCGTCGCTTCCTGGATGCATTTGGAGAGGGCGTCAAGATATTTCGGATGGAGATGCCACGAGCGGACTTCGGCAACGGCACAGTCGGGATAACAGGTATGCGCCTGTGCAAGAGCCTTCAGAGACGACCCCGACGTAGCAATGGAGTAATGCGGATAGAGATTCAGCGCGATAATCTTCCGGGCCCCGCGATCATACAGTTCCCGGAGCGCTTCAGCGATAAAAGGGTGCCAGTAGCGCATGCCGACGGCGATTGAAAATGCGGTGCCGGGTGCCTCTTTCCCGAGCTGCACCGCAAGTGACTGAGCCTGCTGACGAGTGATGGGCAGAATAGGGGAACCTCCGCCGATTCTACGATACATTGCCGCTGTCTTCGGAGCCCTGAAATGCGCGATGAACGCCGCAATCGGCTTTTGGAGGGGCTTCGGCCCCAGCCGGATGATGTCGCGATCAGAAAAGAGGTTGTAGAGGAAAGGCTTGACCGCCGCAGCCGAATCCGGGCCGCCAAGGTTAAGCAGTATTACGCCGATCATTATGGTGTAAGAATACCGGAACGTATAAGGGCTATGCAAGAAATCGGCATGGCTTTTACGATTTCTTCCGGCTGTTCAGCATGATGCGATTGTACTTCACAGTTCCCACACAGTCGCGGGCCGACAGGCACCATTCAACGCACGACGGCAGCATGGCGCGGGTGATGGTTCTGTTGCAGTTACAGCACTTCATGTCGGGTTCATCGCTCCATATTTCATTCTTCCGACCGCAATACGGACAGAGTATCTCCTCAGGATAGGGTGTGCGTATTTCGCGGCTTCCGGGGCAGCTGTCACGCATGATTCGACTATTTGCAGAAAATTATGAAGGCCCCGAGCCCCAGCGTCTGAACAGGCCGTGTTCGATCGCCATCGCATCGAGCATCTTGCCGATCATGAAATCGACCATGTCGTTGAGGGTCTTCGGCCCCTGATAAAAGGCAGGTACCGGTGGGGCAATCCTGACACCGATGCGCGAGAGCTTCAGCATGTTTTCGAGGTGAACGGAGCTGAACGGCATTTCGCGCGGAGCGAGGAGCAACGGACGTCCCTCCTTGATCGTCACATCGGCCGCACGCTCAATCAGGTTGTTCGCATAGCCGCACGCGATTCCGGCAAGGGTTTTCATCGTACAGGGCACGATGAACATGCCGTCGGTTTTATACGAGCCGCTTGAAACCGGCGCATACATGTTGGTGTCTTCGTGAAAGAAAATACGATCAGCGCGGTATGTGTCCCGGAGTAATGCTTCGGTGTCGGCCGACCAATCGAGCCCGGTTTCATCGAGGATGATCGGGAAGGTGTTTCGGGAGACGAGCAGGTGGACTTCGGAGCGCTTCACCAACTCTTCGAGCAGCCGTACGCCGAGGATGGAACCGCTGGCGCCGGTAATGGCAAGAACATAACGTTTCATGTCCTATTATATCAGGAGAAGAAAGGCAGGAGACACAAGACAGGCTGAAGAATGCAAGAAGAGGATTTTTTTGTTCAGTAAGTCAGGTCAAGCAGTGTCGCTCATTCTCGGACGGCATCCAGCCGTCCTCTGAGGTATTTGCTCGGCGCATACATCCCTATCCCTGTAAGCGCGGAGCCGCGAATAATGCCGCTCTCCTGCCAGACCTGCCTTGCCCATCTTGCTATTTGTCAGGTGGGCCGAGTAAATAATGTAATTTCTGTTAATGGGCCTCGGCCCAGTTTTTTCCCCACCCCACATCGACTTTGAGCGGCACCGTGAGCTTCATGGCATGTTCCATCTCGTGGCGCACAATCTTCTGCACCGCATCCAGCTCCCATTCGGGGACTTCGAACAGAAGTTCGTCGTGGATCTGAAGGACCATTTTTGTTGTGAGTTTTTTTGTGCGCAACGCATCATGAATCCGAATCATCGCAATTTTGATAAGATCTGCCGCCGTTCCCTGCAGCGGCGTGTTCGTCGCAACG
>DATHDH010000061.1:0-7430 GCA_035319145.1 Dissulfurispiraceae bacterium
TATCCGGCCGATGTCCTGAAGCGGAAGGCTGCGTTGGTCAAGAAGGTCGATGCCGGTCTGCAGAAACTCATCGACGACATGATCGAAACGATGCATAATGCGCACGGCGTCGGCCTGGCCGCACCTCAGGTGGGCGCATCGCGACGTGTTGTCGTGCTCGACCTGAGCACCAAGGAAGAATCGGTGCCGGTAATCGTGCTCGTCAACCCCGAGATCATAGAAGCGGACGGGATGATCGAGTCGGAAGAAGGCTGTCTCAGCATTCCCGAATGTCTGATGGTCATCAACCGTGCCGAAAAGATAACGGTTCGGGCGGCCGACAGGGACGGCAAGCCCATAGAGATCAAAGCCGAAGGCCTCATGGCTCGGGCACTGCAGCATGAGCTGGATCATCTCGACGGTCTTGTCCTCTTTGATCGTCTTAGTGCCGTGAAGAGGGAATTTGCCAAGAAACGCTACCTGAAAAACCTCCAGCGGGCCGAAACGCGGGACTAAGGAGCAGTTGTGGGCATTATCTTTTTCGGGACCCCGCAGTTTGCAGTTCCGTCGTTGCAGGCACTGATTTCGGCAGGTGAGAAGGTTGATCTGGTTGTTTCCCAACCCGACAAACAGAAGGGCCGCGGCAGAATTATGTCGGCCCCCCCTGTGAAGGAACTCGCACTCGGACACTCCATCCCTGTGATCCAGCCGGTAAAGATGCGCGATCCGGAGTTGCATGCACATCTTCGTTCATTCCGTCCGGAATTCGTCGTGGTTGTTGCGTATGGACGTATTCTCCCCCCTGCACTTCTTTCGATACCCGAGAGCGGGTGCGTCAATGTGCACGGCTCGCTTCTGCCTCGTTATCGCGGGGCGGCGCCGATCCAATGGGCGATTATGAACGGAGATGACGAGACCGGCATCTGTACCATGCTCATGGATGAAGGGCTCGACACCGGCCCTGTGCTGCTCTGCGAATCCTTGCGTATCGCGAATGACGATACGGCTGAATCTCTTTCCGCAAAACTTGCCGAGCTTGGTGCGCGAACGCTGCTGAGGACGATCGAAGGAATGCGGTCAGGTGTCGTTGTTCCGCGTGCCCAGTCCGGGGAGGCGGTGTATGCGCCGCCCCTCAAAAAAGAGGACGGCCGCATCGACTGGAGGTGCCCTGCTGCCGCCATAGCCCGCCAGGTGCGCGGTCTGTATCCGTGGCCGTCGGCATTCTGCTTTCTGGGAGAGGCGAGGCTCAAGATAACGAAGGCACACGCAGAGCCGGGCAATGCCGATCCGGGCGTGGTCGTCAGGGCGAGCGTAAATACATTGCAGATCGGTACAGGCGAAGGTATTCTTGTCGTTGAGGCATTGCAGCCAGACGGCAAACGGGTGATGACAGCGGCGGCATTTCTCGCCGGTAGACAGGTGCATGAGGGCCTTGAGACACTTCGCTAGAGGGGTGGTCCTCAAAATTATCTACCCGACGCTGATGCTCGTCTCGTCTTTCGCGAAAGGCAAGCGTGAAGCAGTTCAACTCTGGACGATACGCGCCAACAACCGCCTGGTGGATATTTCTTCGCTCCGCGCGCGGTCAGTTCTCCTTCTGCTCCCGCACTGCCTGCAGATCAGCGATTGTGAAGTCCGTATTACCCACAATATCCGGAATTGCAAACGGTGCGGCCGCTGTTCGATCAAGGACCTTATCGGAATAGCCGAGGAGTTCGACCTCTCGCTGTTCGTTGCGACGGGTGGAACCGTCGCCCGCCGTGTTGTGCAGGAGGCGAGGCCGGATGTCATCGTAGCGGTTGCCTGCGAGCGCGACCTGAGCAGCGGAATCGTCGATACCTACCCCATGCCGGTGATCGGAATTCTGAATGATCGGCCCCATGGGCCCTGTCTCAACACTGCCGTCGATCTTGCAAAGGTGCGGGAGGCGCTTATCCGGATTGTGCGCGGTTCGGCGAGGTGAACACGGTGATGAGCGGTCACCGTTCAACAGTTCAGAGCATTGATCCCGTGGAATCCTCCGGGTGAAGAACGTGTCTTCGCGCAGGGCTGCCCTCCGGGCCATTCATGATGTTTCCGAACGAGGAATGACCCCCAAACATGCGCTCGACCCCGCTGCCGCCCATCTTGATGAACGTGATCGGGCATTTGCCGCAGAGCTTGTGTATGGCGTCGTGCGATATCGGGACTCTCTGGACTGGCTTCTGAAGGGCTTTTTGCGCCGTCCCGGCGGGCTTGGGCCGAATACCCTCGACAATCTTCGCATGGCGGTTTATCAGATCGAATTCATGCGCGTTCCGGAATGGGCCGCAGTAAACGAGGCGGTGCTTATCGAGAAGCGGGACGGCAAGCCCGCTGTCGTAAACGCCGTGCTGCGCAATTATTTGAGGAATAAACCGCAGCTGCCTCCAGCCGACCTCGATAATGCGGAAACTATTGCTATTCGAACGTCGCACCCCCTCTGGCTTGTGGATCGCTGGATGAAACGTTTCGGTAACGCTGAAGCGTCAGCTCTTTGTGAAGCGAACAATATGCAGGCCGCTACGGTACTCCGCTTTGCATCCGTCGAGCGGAGAAACGAGGCGCTCGGAACATTAAATGCCTCCGGCATCGATGCTGCGCCCGCCCGCCTTGTTCCGTGCGGTCTCGTACTGCCCGACGGTGCAAAGTTCGACGAACTTGCGGCCATCCTGCCTTTCCCGTATTTTGTTCAGGATGAAGCGGCGCAGCTTGTCGGGCTGTTGCTGAATCCGTCTCACGGCCAAAGGGCCCTGGACCTCTGCGCAGCGCCGGGCGGCAAGACGACGCATCTGGCTGAATTGATGCGCGATGCCGGCGAGGTCGTTGCAGTCGATCGTGATGAGGCGAGGGCCGGCCTCATTTGCGAGAACACGAAACGGCTCGGGCTGACGTCCGTCGATGTTCGCATTGCCGATGCAACGGTCTTTTCGGATGAAAAGGGATTTGATCATGTCCTGGTCGATGCGCCCTGTTCGGCGCTCGGCACCATACGCCGCAATCCGGACGTCAAATACCGTCACACGCCTTCGGATCTCAGGAGGCTGCAGCGAGCGCAATTGCGGATTCTCAAAAACGCAGGCCGGTTAGCGCGTTCGGGGGGAACCCTTGTCTATGCGGTCTGTTCCACGGAGCCCGAGGAAGGCGAAGAGGTCATCCGGGGATTTTTGCAGCACCATCGTAATTTTAGTATTATAGAAGGCGAATTTGCCGCATTCGCTGGGCTGCGCGTATGTGACGCGCTTGGATTTGTCGGATATCGTACCTTTCCTCATCGCGATGGGATGGACGGATTCTTCTGTTCCCGTCTGAAAAGAGAGTCATGAAAAGTTGGATGAAAATACCGTTTTACGTTTTTCTGGTGCTCTTTATCAGCATCGGGTCCGGTTATCTTACCTTCACGCTCCTCACCATGAATCGCACGATTATCATGCCCGATCTTCGCGGGAAGGGCATGGTCGAGGCGAATGACCTGCTCCGCAGCAAGGGACTGTATATCCGCCTCGAAGGAGACGATTACGACGGCGAGGTTCCCCAAGGGGCGATTGCACGCCAGAACATTCCCGCCGGAGCAGGAGTCAAGCAGGGCAGGGAGATCGGCGTTGTCCTGAGCAGGGGGTCCCGTATCGCCTTTGTCCCTGATGTCGTGGGCCAGACGGTCGCACAGGCCGAGACGTCCTTGCAGCCGCGCGGCATCAAGATTGCCAAGGTCATGTATGTTCATTCGGAGAGTATTCCAAAAGATACGATCATTGCGCAGCGCCCCGAGCCGCTCGAAAAAGGGGCTGATCAGTTCAGCATCGTCGTGAGTCTCGGCGAGATCGAACACAAAGCTGAAAAGCCGGAGAAGAGGGAGGATCTGTGATCAAACTGGCACCATCCATTTTATCGGCTGATTTTGCGCGGCTCGGAGAAGAAGCGGCCGCGGCTGAACGCGCCGGAGCCGACTGGCTCCATGTCGATGTCATGGACGGGCACTTTGTCCCGAACATGACTATCGGCCCGCTTGTGGTCGAAGCCGTGAAAAAACACACATCTCTGCCGCTTGATGTCCATCTCATGATCGAGCAGCCCGATCGTTATCTACGGGATTTCGCTGAAGCAGGTGCTGACTATCTTACCGTGCATGCGGAAGCCGCGGTGCATCTGCACCGCACGGTGCAGTTCATCAAGGAGTTGGGTGTGCATGCAGGCGTGTCGCTGAATCCGGCGACCTCACTCTCGGTGCTTGACTGCGTTTTGCCGGATCTCGATTTAGTGTTGCTCATGTCGGTCAATCCGGGGTTCGGCGGGCAGAAATTCATCCCCTGTGTGCTTGATAAACTGCGGACGCTCCGCCAGACGATTCGCGCCCGCGGCTGTTCGGCGCTCGTCCAGGTCGACGGCGGCGTCAAGCCGGGCAATGCGCGCGAAATCGCCCAGGCCGGGGCCGAGGTGCTTGTTATGGGGTCGGCTTTTTTCGGTGCCGCCGATTACGGCGCGCTTGTGAAGGAACTGCACATAACCCTGGAGGGCTGCTGATGACGGCGCATGCCGAATCGGTTCTCGCGGCTGCCGAACGGCTCCGTGAACGTTCCGACTATCCCGGCTCGCTGAAGCTCTTCCGGAAGGCCTATGCGGCGTTCAAAGGGCGCCACGATCTGCAGGGCATGCTCGACAGCCTTCTCGCGATGGGCGACATCTGTCGCATGGTAGGATCGTTCGCACAGGCGCTTGTCCACTACACCGAAGCGCTCGAAATGTGCACCGCCCTTGACGACCGGCTTGCGGCCGCCGATGCCCTGGCGGGGCTCGGCCTCTCGCACCGGGCGCTCGGGCAGTGGGCTGAAGCCGTTCGGTTGATAGGCAAAGCGCGCGCAGAATATGCCAGGGCCGGAGATGCCCGAGGCGTTGCCTTTTCCTACTGGGCGGAAGCAGGCGCACTCCGATTCGGCGGGCGCATTCCTCGTGCGATAAAGATGTTTCATGAAGCACGCAGACGATTCGATGCCCTCGATTTTCGGTCTGGCGGGGCCTATGCGCTTTGCGGACTGGGCGGTGCACACCGCATCGCGGGGAAATTCCAGGAGTCCTTTGACTACTACACTGAAGCAAACGATCTTTTTCGCAAACTGCGCGATCGCTTCGGCATGGCGTATTCGCATTGCGGCGTCGGCAATGCCTATCGCATGCAGTATGACTTTCGCCGCGCACTGCAGCATTTTTCGAAGGCGGAAAAGCTGTATGCCGAGTTCGGCGATATCGTGAGTTACTCGTATACCATCTGGAGCATGGCGATACTGCATACCATGACCTGTGAATATGATCACGCCATGAAAGAGATTGTGATCGCGAGAAAGAATTTTCGCGCGACGCGCGACCCGCGGGGCTTAATCTATTGCGAACTGGCGCAGGGCCAGATCGAATATCTGAAAGGCCGCACCGCAAAGGCCGCCGAGCGGTTTCGGAAAGCATTTGCGCAAGCGGAGTCCTGGCAGTTTGCGGTCGAGCGGTGCCATGCGGACGCGCTTCTGCAGGCCGCTCTCAACCTGCCTCTGCCCGGGAGGTATTCCGGAGCGTCATGCTACCGGAAACTCGGGCTTGCCCTGGACTTTATCGAAATACCCTTCAATCTTCCGTAGACGCCCATGGACGCCAGAATACTGACGCTGCCGAATCTCATTACCTGCATCCGGATTCTCCTGATTCCAGTCTTCATCTCGGCTATTCTTGCCGACCGTTATCGCGACGGGCTCGTGGTCTTCGTGGTGGCAGCCCTGTCCGATCTCGTCGATGGGAAGCTCGCACGAGCGCAAAACAGCCAGACGACCTTCGGGGCTTTCCTCGATCCGTTTGCGGATAAATGCCTCATGATTAGCTCTTTTATCCTCTTTGCGACGAAGGGCTGGCTTCCGATGTGGCTGGCGCTTGTAAGCATCAGCCGCGATTTGCTCGTGGTTCTCGGGTATGTCCTGCTTGCCGTGATGCGCGGCATGGTGAGGGTTTCTCCGTCGTTGGCGGGCAAGACGGCCATTGCCGCTGAAATGATCCTTATCTCGTATGTGCTGCTCTGGCTCAACTTCGCGATGCTGCCTGAACCAGCGCTCTGGATGTTTGTCTGCGTTGCCGCGCTTGCAGCAAGTTCGGGGGTCCAGTATATCTATCGGGGAGTGATGACGCTCTATGCGAAGCCCTGCGGGCAGTGAGATAGAAGCTGTCGAGCCGGACAGCCTTGCTGACAGGGCCGGCATCAGGCCCGGCGATCGCCTTGTTTCACTGAACCGCAAAAAGGTGAGGGATTCGCTCGATCTGATGTTTTACGGCAATGAGCCTGAACTCAAGGCAGTCGTGCTTCGCAGGGGCGAGCGGCTGTTCTTTCTTCTGGATCGCACGTCGGCTCCGCATGCAGGCATCGGGATCACGCTGAAGCCGATGCGGGTGAAGACCTGCGGCAACCGCTGCATATTCTGCTTTGTCATGCAGCTCCCCAGGGGATTGAGAAAGCCGCTCTACCTGAAAGACGAGGACTACCGTTTTTCGTTCCTGTATGGAAACTATATAACCCTGACGAACCTGACCCCCGATGAGCGCAAACGTATTGTCGAGCAGCATTTGAGCCCCTTGTACATCTCCGTGCATGCGACCGATCCGGCTGTGCGCAAAACAATGCTCGGCAATGACAAGGCTCCGGATGTTCTGAAAGAGCTGAAATACTTTGCGGGCCACGGCATCCGCATGCATACACAGATTGTGCTCTGCCCCGGCTATAACGATGGCAAAGTGCTCGCGTCGACGATCAACGACCTGTACAAACTCTATCCGTATATACAGTCGATAGCGGTCGTTCCGGTCGGCCTGACCGAGCATCGCCGCAGGCCGCTCGCGCCAGTGACGCCCGCAGATGCGGCGGCGGCACTCGAAATAATCTCCCGCTTTCAGAACCGCTTTCGCCGCAAGCACGGCGAAGGTATTGTGTATGCCGCTGATGAGCTGTACCTGAAGGCCGGGCGAGAACTGCCTCCCCTGAAGGAATACGATGAACTCTCCCAGATAGAAAACGGCGTCGGGCTGATTGCAGTCTTTCAGCATCAGGCAAAGCGCATCAAGCTGCCGCGTGTCGAGATGCCTGAGCGGTTCATTACCGTAACGGGCGTCTCTTTCGCACCGTTTCTGCAGCAGTATGCCGCCAGGCTGCAGCGGTACGGCATGAATCTGACGGTTGTTCCGGTAGCGAACCGGTTGTTCGGTCAGAGCGTTACGGTGGCCGGCTTGGTAACGGGGCGTGATGTGCTGGCGGCCCTTGCCGATCAGGTCCGTCCCGGAGACATTGTTCTGCTTCCCGATGTCATGATGCGCGAAGGAGATCGCGTATTCCTCGATGACGTCTCGCTTTCCGATGTTGAAGATATTCTTGGAGTCGAAGTCCGGCTTGTCGCATCGACTCCGAAGGGTAT
>DATHDH010000062.1:0-2690 GCA_035319145.1 Dissulfurispiraceae bacterium
GGTTGGTCTGACTGATCGGGCGTCTTTTCTGCCGAGGGATCTCAGCGGCGGTCAGCGTCAGCGGGTCGCCATTGCTCGCGCCCTTGCCGCTGACTCGCCGATTATCCTGGCGGATGAGCCGACCGGCAATCTCGACCATACGAATGGGAGCAGGGTGATGAATATTCTTCGGACCCTCGCGACCGACGACAGAAAATGCATTATCGTTGCAACGCATGATGATCGCACCAAGCAGCTTTTTGACCGCATCTTATATATAGAAGACGGGGAGATCAGCACCAAAGGGGGACCGGAGAAATGAGCCTGAACAAAAGGCATTTTGTACCGCTGCTCATCGTATTCCTGCTGATTCTGGCGTTAGGGGTAGCATTCCTGGGGCCGATGCTCGTTTCGCAGCCCAAGGGTGCGCCGGGGATGAAGCACGCTCCGGCGCCTGAACGGGTCAGTGCGAAGGGATATATCGAGAGCGAGGATGAAGTTGAGCTGGCCAGCCGGACAACCGGTACGGTCGAGGCGATCAAGGTGAAGAAAGGCGACATAGTCCGCTCCGGGCAGCAACTGGTCGTGCTCGACAGCGCCAAGATTGTCGCTCAAATACGAATGGCGCAAGCCGTCTTGCGGGAAACTGAGGGCAGGACCTATCGCTCCAATGCCCGCCTCGAGCAGGCGCGCATCGACTATGAGCGCGAAAAACGTCTTTATGAAGAGGACGCGACCACCCTCGCCGAACTCGAGCGGACCGAAGAGCGATACAAGGCGGCTCAAGGCGATCTCTTTGATATGAGCCAGAAGAAGGTCGGCGAAGCGGGCAAGGGCCGGACTGCCGCGGTGGAGCGCGCAGCGGCGGAAATCGCCTACTACAAAGCTTTGCTGAAGGACTACACCATAAAATCCCCTATCGACGGGGTCGTCATCGACCGCATGCGCGAAGAAGGGGAAACCGTCAATTCCGGCACGCCTATTCTTATCATTGTTGATCAGGCCAAACTCAGGGTTCGGGCGGAACTTGAGGAGACCGATGTCGGCAAGGCTGTTGTCGGACAGGGCGCCGAGGTTTCGTGTGACGCTTTTCCGGGCAAAGTGTTCAAGGGGAAAGTCACCAAAGTGCTTCCCGCGGTAAAAAGGAAGCAGCAAAGAACGTTCGATCCGACGACATCGTTTGATATCAATACGCAGGAGATCCAGATAAAGCTGGACGATTATGAGGGACTCGAACGCGGAATGAGCGTAACCGTGCGGTTCGAGCCGCTTCAGGAAAAGGCGCAGAAATAATCATGCGGCGTTTGTCGGTCATTATCCTCGGAGCGCTGTTACTCAGTCTCGCGGTTGCTGAAAAGCAGGCGTCTGCCGCTGCTTTGACCATCGAGGAGTGCGTCGAGCGCGCGCTACAACAGAACCCCGGCTACCGGGCAGCCCTTTTGGATGCCGACATGGCGCGTGAAGAGATAATCATCGCAAAATCTGCCCTGATGCCGTCGCTCAGGCTGCGGGCGTACGGCACGGTGCTCGACAGGACCGGCATATTCAGAACCCCTGAAAACACCTTCGCTCCAGGATTTCCGCCTTATGCCGTCGATACTCCGCTGGACAATCGCCTTATGTATGGAGTGAGCGGGATAGTCGATCAGGCGCTCTATGCCGGCGGGGCGCTGCAGGGCAACTACAAGCGTTCGCGGATTCTGCAGGAAGAGGCGGGCCATTCCGTCGCGCATCAGCGAAACATGCTGGTATTCGACGTCAAGCGGGCGTTTCACCAGCTCGTTAGGGAAGAACTCATCCGGTCAGCTCTGGAGCGGGTCGTAGTGGCGAAGCGTGAGCGTCGCCGTGTCGTTATTGCGCGGCAGCATGAGGGTTTGGCCGAGCGGGAAGAAGTTCTGCTTGTCGATGCCGATGTTGCCGGCGCGGAGTTGGCGCTGACGAGGAGCGGCAACAGGGTGGCGCTTGCAAGGACAAAACTGGCCAATCTCATGAACGAAGAAGACAGCGCAAAGATACAAGTTGCAAGCACGCAAAGCAACCAGCGGCTGGCGGTTTCCCTGAGTGATCTGAAGAATCTGGCGTACACGAAAAGAGAGGACATCAAGGCGTCGGAGAATAAGATAGTGGCGCTCCAGGAAGCGGTTTCCATAGCCCGTTCGGAATATTATCCGAAAATCAATATGCAGGGCAGCTATACGGCACAGCGCGAGACGAATATCGACCGGCCGTCGATCTGGGCCCTTATGCTCAAAATGGAGTGGCCGATCTTCGAGTGGGGCCGCACCGGTGCGCAGGTGAAGAAGTCGGAGCTTGCGGTGGAACGTGCCAGGCACGAACATGCGGAACTGCTGCGGGCGGCTGCCCTGGAAGTCGAAGGCGCGTGGCGAGATGTCGAAGATCGTGAACAGGAAGTCCGGTATCAGGAAAAGCGTATTGCCGCAGCCGAATATATAGGAACCAAAACCGCGGCCCGCTATCGGGAGCGTTCTGTGCGACTGGCGGAGCTCCTCCAGGCAGAAGGCGATCTCATCAGCGCATACCATGACTATATAGCCGCGCTGCATGACGTGCAAGTAGGCTTGGCCCGCCTTGAAGCATCGGTTATGCGCATTGATGAACGCTGGATTTCTCAGGAGCCTATCCGTGAGGTTTCGTTCTGGCCGATTGCGGAGGCGAAGAAATCCCCGGCACCTAAGGCTCCTTCAGACGGG
>DATHDH010000063.1:0-4030 GCA_035319145.1 Dissulfurispiraceae bacterium
AGACACCCGGGCTTCATTTCCGGAAGTCTTTACTACCTTCAAACGGGTTCGGCAGATTGACGGTGAACTTCAACTGCTGCGGAAAGATGGGAAGAAGATTTCCGTTCTCCTGGCCGGACGTGTTCAGCTTGATCGAGACGGCATCTTTCTGAAAACGCACTGCATACTGACCGATATCACTGAGCGAAAGCAGATCGAAGCCGCGCTGGAAGCCGAACGCACCCGCTTGCGCACACTGGTCAACACCATTCCGGACATGGTCTGGCTCAAAGATCCGAACGGGGTTTTTCTCGCGGCGAATCATGAGTTCGAGAAGCTGATGGGAGCCGCCGAAATGGATATCATCGGCAAGACCGACTACGATTTTTTCCCGCCTGAGATTGCCGGATTTTTCCGGGAAAATGACAAGAAGGCCGCTCTTGCCGGTAAACCGACGGTCAATGAAGAATGGGTAACCTATGCAAGTAACGGACAACGGGCCCTGCTCGAAACCATTAAGACTCCGATGGTGAACGACGACGGCCACCTCGTCGGCGTCCTCGGAATCGCACGAGACATTACCGACGCCCGTCTGACCGAGGAAGCCCTGCGTGAGAGTGAAGAGCGGGTTAGCCAAATCCTGAATTCTACGGCTGAAGGCATATACGGTCTGGACTTGCTGGGTAACTGCACCTTCTGTAACACCTCGGGACTCAAATTGCTCGGCTATCGGAATGAACACGTCATCATCGGGCAAAACATGCACACCCTCATCCGCCATACGAAGGACGATGGCACTCCCTGCCCCCTGGAAGAGTGCGAGGTCTTCAAGACCCTCAATGCGGGGCGTCCGGTACACAGCGATAAACATGTCTTTCTTAAGGCTGACGGAGCAGGTTTCCCGGCAGAGTTCTGGACCCATCCGATATTCAAAAACAGCGAACTGGTCGGGACCGTTGTCACATTCATCGACATTACGGAGCGCATCAGCCTTGAAAATCAGTACCTCCATGCGCAGAAAATGGAGGCTATCGGGACGCTTGCCGGCGGTGTTGCCCACGACTTCAACAATATGTTGCAGGTGATTCTCGGCTGTTCTCATATGGCGCTGAAAGACGCGCCTCCCCAGGGGCCTCTCCATACCAACCTGACGGAAATACAGAAGGCGGCCCAGAGATCGGCAGATCTCACCCGCCAGCTCCTCGCATTCGCGCGCAAACAGACAGTGACTCCGAAAGTGCTGGATTTGAACGATACGATAACCGACATGCTCAAGATGATACGGCGTCTTATCGGCGAGGACATCGATTTGGCGTGGCATCCTGGTTCGAACATATGGAAGATCAGGATGGACCCGGCCCAGATTGACCAGATCCTCGCCAATCTCGCAGTCAATGCCCGCGATGCCATAGCCGGGGTCGGCAAGATCACCATGCAGACGAGGAATATCATTTTTGACGAGACGCGTTGCGCGGACTATGCAGGGTGCGTTCCTGGCTCGTATGTGATGCTCGCGGTGAGCGACGACGGATGCGGAATGGCCAAGACCGTTCTTGATCATCTTTTTGAACCGTTTTTTACGACCAAGGGGCTCGGACAGGGAACCGGTCTCGGGCTGGCGACAGTGTACGGCATCGTCAAGCAAAACGATGGATTTATTGCCGTTAGCAGCGAGCCCGGCAAAGGCACCTCATTCAAAATATACCTGCCGAGCTTTGCGGGGAGCGAGGTCAAACCCTTGCTGGAAGGAGAGGAAGCACCGCTGCGGGGCAACGGCGAGACGCTGCTGATCGTGGAAGACGAAAAGCCGATTCTGGAGGTTTGCAAACAGATCCTCGAGTATCTCGGCTACAAAGTACTGATCGCCGAAAGACCGGGAGAGGCGATGCAGGTCGCCCGTTCATATTCAGGGGCAATTGATATGCTTATTACGGATATGATCATGCCGGAAATGAACGGACGGCAGCTGGCGAACCGCATTGCCGAACTCAAACCCGAACTGCGGAGCTTATTTATGTCCGGCTATACGGCCGATGCAATAGCCCGTGACGGCGTACTGGAAAATGGCGTGCACTTCCTTCAAAAGCCCTTCTCGGTGCCTGATCTGGCACTGAAGGTTAAAGAAGCGCTGCAAAAATATTAGCCCGTTTTATTCATCATTGCGGATTGGATTTCGACATAAACCATGCCCCAACTGTCAAGTCCTTCGACCATTTCTTCGAGATCTCGCCGATTGGCGCTATGTGCCAGGTCCAGAAAGCCGCCGGCACAGGAAGCGCAATATTTCCGACTGTCGATCCCTCTTCCAGAAGCTCGCCGGCGACGCTGCGCCATGAGTATGAATAATCCGTGATCAAACAGACATCGGCAGGGGATTGTTCAAGCGCCTGCAGGTGCGCTGAACGTACTGTGTTTCCCCATGCTACAAGGGCGTCTTCGTCGCAATTGGGCATTTTTCGCATCACATAATCATACGGCACAGCCGAAAGCTGAGAGAGGACGTTCAGCGAAATGAGCAGACCGGTTTCTTCGTCAACTTCAGGGAAAAAAGGGATCGCGTGCGGCAGCACACCCTTCCCTCGGCGGATGGAATCATAGAGAGCTTCCGCAGCCCCCATTATATCGCACTGAACAAGCCTGACGTTCGGATAGCCGGTGATTTGTTTCAATATTTCAGGCAGATGAACAATATCGACCAAAACAACGGTTCGAAACCTGGCGGAAAGCTCTTTCAACGGGATGTCGAGAAGAAGTCCGGAGCCAAGCACGACAACGCGCTCATGCGAGCGGCAGCGTTCGGTACTCGACAGGATAAAATCACGGGTCCGTGACAGATGTTGCTGCCATGACGACCGATTACGCCGATATCGCCCGTGCATGGCAATGAGTTGATAGAGATAGCGCATGCGGCGTACATACGGCGGACAGGGGGTGGTCAGCCAGAGGAGCAATTCACGCAGCATAGCGCTTGATTATACCAAACCTCCTGCGAATACCGCGTTTCGGTCAAGTCGGCGTCGACGCACACGATAACTACATAGAACGATGCCCTAAGATAAGAACTCGTTTGAGGACCTGCCGGGACGTTCGCAGCGCGTGGAGATGAGCCCCGCTGCGTCGGTGCCCGCTTGATTTTGTTCAGCAACAACAGGATGCGGCCGTGCCTCCCAGAAAGCGGCACCGCCCTTCCGCAGAGCACGGGAGCGAGGTGTTCACATGAAAACCGAGGTCGGTGTTGGCTACAGCGTTCACAGAAATCCTGCAGAGGCCGGCAAAGAAGCGGCTGAAAAGGCCATGCAGCAGGCAGGGAACAAGAAACCGGATTTTGTCTTTGTATTCGCCACCGTAGGGTACAACCAGAAGACACTTATCCGCGCAGTTCGGGAAGCCACCGCTCAAGCGCCCTTAAGCGGATGCTCGGGAGAAGGAATCATAACCCCGGGAATAGCCGATGAAACCAATTTCGGCGTCGCGGTCATGACGATTCGATCCGATGAGCTGCAGTTCCATCACGCATATGCTACCGAAATCGGCCATTCCATGGAAGCGGCCGGAAAGACCCTTGCCGACGGCATCAGGGACGCGCTCGGCCCGAATGCGATAGCATGCTTTGTCATGGCTGACGGGCTTACCTTCAACTTCGACCCGTTCAAAAAGGCATTCTCAGGCGCCCTCTCGGGGCTCAACAGCGCATTGCCGCTCATCGGCGGCCTGGCCGCCGACAACTGGGCTTCGAAAAAGACCTATCAATACCATAACGATGAAGTCGTCTCCGAAGGCATTGCCTGCGTGCTTGTTTCGGGCAACGGACGGGTTGCGTGGGGCATTGACCACGGCTGCATTCCGATCGGCACAGAAAGGACGATTACCCGCAGCAAAGCCAATGTTATTTACGAAATCGACGGGGTGCCCGCGCTCGACGCATTGAGCGAATACTTCGAAGAGGAGTGGAAGAGCCAGTGGAATAAGACGTCTTTGAATCTCTGCCTCGGTTTCAAGACACCGGACCACATGAAGGATTACTACAGGGAATACATCATCCGGTACATGA
>DATHDH010000064.1:0-6592 GCA_035319145.1 Dissulfurispiraceae bacterium
ATATTACGATGATAGCGCTGACCATGGCGGAAAAGGCAACACTGCTGGTGCTGATTGCGGTGGTCTGCGTGATGATGCAAAGCTCATCAGTAAACGCCGCTGAAGCGTATTCAGGCGGACAACAATTCGACAAGTTCGACCTGACCACGGAAGCGACAGCAACGTCGGGTCTCCATGGCATGCTCGGTGCCGGCGTGTTCAATGGTGAGAGCATACTATCCGACGGCGGACGAAAGACAGCAGTCCGGCCTCTTCTGTTTCTGCGCTACGAAGACTGGGCATATCTCAGCCTCCGAGGCGCAGGGGTCTGGTTGCTGCAGTCGGCAGACCGTTCTCTCCGGTTTGGACTGGGCGTTTCCGTTCACTCGGGATACAACCCCTATAACGAAGCCAATCTGGCTGGAATGGACAGGCGCCGCTCTTCCCTGGACGGCACCGTCAATCTATCGTGGCGGACATCAATCGTCGCCGTGAGTGCGAGCTATGCCCACGATATAGGAGACTCCAGCAACGGAGACTCGGCCTCAGTCCGACTCTCCCATGGATTTATTCTCAGTCCCCGGCTTCGTCTGACGCCAAGCATCATGGCCCAATGGGAGAGCGAGAAGGTCGTGAATTATTACTACGGCGTCAGGCCGGACGAGGTCCTGCCTGACCGGCCTGCGTATCAGGGGCGCGAAACGACCAATTATGGTGCAGGTCTGGCAGCCGACTACCGATTGACGCAAGCATGGTCCCTTCTCGGCGATATACGGACTACGCATTTCGGATCTGGCATCACCGACAGCCCCATTGTTGTGAGAAAAGAAGCCACCTGGGGTTTCATCGGAGCAGGCTGGCATTTTTAACGGATTATTTAAGGAGGCGGTATGAAGCACGTCTGACTTATTTTTTCTGATTGCTACAACGTTATGATCCAAGGATGCATTTATATCGTTGTGACCATGTATACACTCCTCATCAATAGGTTGACCTACTGACTATTCGTGTTAGATGTCACAGGCAAATTCTTCATCCTCATAAGAACTTTCGTTCGATGAAAAAGAAATGAATATGGTGATAGAATATGACATGAGTATTATTTGCCTGCATCATTTCACATCCCGTGATAAAAATCGATGGGGCCGATTGTGAAAGGAATTCTAAAGATCGCATATAAGCTTTTGGTTAATGACAAGGGCAAGTTTGCAGCCCTGCTTGTCGGCATTACCTTTGCAGTTTTCTTGATGATCCAGATGACCTCGATGTTCGCCGGTATGCTGCATCGGTCGTCCGCCACGGTCCTGAACATTGGCGCTGAACTTTGGGTAATGGATCCAGCGGTCAATACTCCTGCGAACAGCATCCCCATGCCGGATTATGTATTATCCGTAGTACGAAGCACAAGCGGCGTCAAATACGCAGTACCCCTTTATTACGGCATGGCGATAGTAAAATTACATAACGGCCTGTACCAGTCCGTTATTGTCCTTGGCTTAGATGATTCCACCCTGTACGGCAGGCCCGAGCTCGTAGAAGGGAAAATCGAAGACATCTATGCAGAAAATGGTTTCATCGTCGTCAAGGATGCGGAATTTGACAAGCTCGAAAATCCGAAGGTCGGAACCGAATTTGAAATAAACGACCACCGCGCAGTCATTGTCGGGATCGCAAAAGTTGTTTCCAGCGGGTTGTTCGGAATGCCGACCCTGTATACCACGTATCGAAGGGCCACTACCTATATACCTTCCATGAGATTCACTTCAGCGTATATTCTTGTTGATCCGAAGAGCAGCGACGCGGTGCCGTACATTAAGCAGCAGGTGGCGAAACTTGGATACCTGGCGCTGACAAAAGATGAATTTATCCAGAAAACTTCCGATTTTTACAAATACAAGACAGGCATGGGCATTAATGTGCTTATCATGACGGTCGTCAGTTTTATTGTCGGCCTCTCCATTTCAGGCCAGACCTTTTATACGTTCATTCTGGAGAACCTTGAAAAATTCGGCGCATTAAAGGCGATCGGCATGAAAGGAAAGGAATTGGTCTATATGATCCTGTTCCAGGCGACATTTGCGGCATTTACCGGCTACGGCCTCGGTGTCGGCCTTGCCTCCCTCATGATAGCGTCTGCAAGACTCAGACTGCCGAGCTATGCAGCCAGAATAACCTACTGGAATCTCGGTTTTGCCTTTGGCATGGTGGTGATCATTGCCGCTATTTCCAGTTATATCGGCGTCAGGAAAGTGCTCAAAATAGAGCCGTTCGACATTTTCAGAGGATAAGATGGCTAAATCTGCTGTGAAGGCGTCCGAACTTGTCAAATGGTTCGGCGAAGGAGAAACAAAAACCGTTGCCGTCAACAGCATTAGTTTTGAAGCGAACCTTGGGGAAATGTTTTACATCGAGGGCCCCTCGGGGAGTGGAAAAACAACATTGTTAAGCCTTATCTCAGGAATTCTCAGGCCGAATTCGGGCTCCGTGCAGGTCGAAGACAAGGATATCTGGAGCATGACAAGCAACGAGCTCGCTGATTTCAGATTGAACACGGTTGGATTCGTGTTTCAGGATTATCACCTCTTCCCGAAACTGACGACGGTCGAAAATGTGATGATTCCTCTCATTTTGAAAAGGCATGAGTGGAAGAAAGCCATGGACGAGGCCATGGAGTACCTCGACATCGTTGGGATAAAGAATCGCGCACCTCTGCCGCCGGTCAAACTCTCCGGCGGGGAGCAGCAACGGGTGGCTATTGCAAGGGCCATCGCCAGCAGTCCCGATATCATGATATTCGACGAGCCGACCGCTTCTCTGGACGGGGATACGGGGAGAAAGATAGTGGATTTCATCAGGAGAAATATCCTGAACGAGAAGCGATGCATTATCATCGTGACGCACGACAGCAGGATATTCGAGTTCGCAGACAGGATAATGAAAATGGAGGACGGCAGGGTCATCAGCATCGAAAAAGGAGAAGCACGTGAGGAATAAGATCATATTCATCCTTGCTTTTGCCGGAGTGCTAATCGGCCTGGTAAGCGCTTATATATTCGGCATCGAGAAAAAGCCCCAGCCCCCTGTGTTCAAGCCGGCGTCCAATCCCTATACAGACGGCATCTACGCTGAAGGGATCATTGAAAGCTATCAAACAAGCGGCGCCAACATCAATATGTATCCCGAGATTCCGGGCACGATATCGCACATCTTCGTGGACGAGGGAAACGCCGTCAAAAAAGGGGCTCCGCTCATCCAGATCGATGATTCGGTTCAGAGGGCAACCGTCGAGCAGCAGAAGGCGCAAGTGGAATTGGCGAGCGCGAGTTTTAAAAGCGCCGAAGACCAGCTGAACAAGCAGAAAAAATCCTATGAGCTGGAGCCCAGGTCAGTGAGTAAGAACGATCTGGATAATGCTGAAAATGCCGTGAACGTGGCTAGAGCGAATGTCGAAGTAATGCGCAAACAATACGAACTCAGCCAGACGCTGTTGTCCAAATACAGTATAAAGGCGCCCGCTGACGGCGTTATCCTGTCGATCAATACTTCGGTCGGCAGTTATATTTCTGCGCAAGGCACGTATAACACTTATACGCAGGGATTCAGCCCTATTCTGGTCATGGGTGGATCACAAACATACATCGGGGTCAGATGTTACATCGATGAAATCCTTATCCATCGACTGCCCAAAACGTCGCACATGAGTGCAACAATGCATATCAGAGGCACCGACATCGACATTCCCCTTGAGTATGTGCGGGTCCAACCTTATGTGTCTCCTAAAATTGAGTTGTCGAACCAACGAGCTGAAAGGGTCGACGTACGGGTATTGCCGGTCATATTCAGGTTTGAGAGGCCGAAAAATATCAGTATTTATCCAGGTCAGCTGGTAGATGTCTATATCAGCGCGGCAGAACTGCGAACGAACAATACGAGCAGCCGATAGGAACGACGGAACTGTACCAAATGAAAGGCCCAACGTTCGTGCATTACGACAAAGCCGTACGGAGTCCGGAATCAATGATGAAAATCATAATAGCAGGCAGAAGTCTGCTTAGAGGATTTTTCTGCTTTCTTCTCTGGTGCGTCATCGGCTGCGCCGTGGGGCCTGATTTTCATCGTCCCGCTCCGCCGTCCGTCGACCGCTACACCCCGGGTTCGATCCCTGGCAAAACAGTAGCAGCGGATGGCGGGTCTCAGCGGTTTGCCGAGGAGGCCAGGCTCGTTTCAGACTGGTGGAAACTGTTCAATTCTTCCAACCTCGACTCAGCCGTAGATGAAGCCATGGCAAACAATCAGAACCTGCAGGCGGCTCAGGCGAGTCTGCGCCAAAGCCAGGACAATCTTCGTGCCGGCGATGGCGTATTTTACCCGCAAATATACGCAGGCGCTGAAGCCTCCCGGCAGAAGTCTTCATCCGCCGTTATGGGCGGGAAAACGCCCAGCACCATCTTCAATCTCTTCACCCTGTCGGGAACGGTGAGCTATGCCCTGGACGTATTCGGCGGGCAGCGCCGGGCTGTGGAGAGCCTCGGGGCACAGGCGGATTTTCAACGCGCTCAAGTCCTGGCTGCATATATAACCGTGTCAGGCAATGTGGTAAACGCCGTGATTGCGCGAGCCGGGTATCAGGAGCAGATCAGGGCGATCGAAGAGATGATCAGTCTCCAGCAGGATCAGATTAAAATCACCGGCGCGCAGGCAAAAGCCGGCTTGATCCCCTATGTGAACCTGCTCAGCCTTCAAAGCCAGCTGGCCAGCCTTGAAGCGACACTGCCGCCGGTTCGTCAGAAACTCAGTCAGACAGAACATTTGCTCGCAACACTTGCCGGCCGACCGCCTGCGGAATGGACGCCGCAGCGCATCGACCTGCAGGACCTGACACTGCCCGCCGTGCTGCCGGTCACCCTCCCTTCCGAACTCGTTCGCAGCCGGCCCGACATCCTCGCAGCCGAAGCGCAGCTTCACAGCGCCAGCGCGGGCATCGGCGTAGCCACGGCTGCGATGTTTCCCAGCTTCACGTTGAACGGATCGTACGGGGTCGGGAGCAACACGTCCAGCAGCCTTTTCAAAAACAACAGCAGCTTCTGGAACCTCGGGGCGAATGTCACGGCTCCGCTCTTTCGCGGCGGCACGCTGTGGTACGGACGCCAGGCAGCCATCGATGCCTATGATGCGTCCCTGGCCGATTATCGCCAGACCGTGCTCACAGCTTTTGCCCAGGTTGCAGACACGCTGCGGGCGCTGGAGCACGACGCTGAATCGGTGGAAGCCCAGAGCAGGGCGCTCGCCGCGTCCGAGGAAACCCTCCGTTTGATCCAGGCAAACTACCAGGCCGGCACGGCGACCTATGTGCAGGTACTCATTGCAAACAGCCAATACCAGCAGGCAAAGATCGGCTATATCCAGTCGAGGACCCAGCGTTTCCAGGACACGGTAGCACTCTTTGTGGCATTAGGCGGAGGCTGGTGGAACACGGCGGGGACCGAAGCGAATATGAGCGGACATAAATAATGTCAGCACTATTGCCACGGATTCAGGCAGTCCGGTGAGATCGTCACGCCTCAAAGAGATCGAATACGAGGTCCTGCTCTTCCGCGGCATGATCGTGGCGGAAATCTCGAATATCAGGAAATCCTGAACGCGACGGCAACAGGGTCTGCACTTTGTCATAAGGAGGTCTGTCATGAACAAAGCCGCTCTTCTCTTCCTTTCTTCTCTTGTCGGAATAGTGTTATGCAGCGCTGCCGCTCCTTTTGCAGAAACGCTCAAGCCGATCCAGCTTCCCAAACCGCAGCTCGAGGCAGGCAAGCCCCTCATGCAGGTCCTGCGGGACAGAAGATCCTCCCGCTCTTTCAGTTCCGCGCAATTGCCGCCTCAGGTGCTTTCCAATCTTCTGTGGGCGGCATTCGGCATCAACCGTCCGGATTCCGGGCATCGGACGGCCCCCTCTGCACGGAACTGGCAGGAGATCGATATCTATGTCGCGACAGCAGACGGGCTGTACCTGTATGATGCAAAGGGCCACCAGCTGCAGACAGTTCTTTCCGACGACATCAGGCATCTGACCGGGCAGCAGTCCTTTGTGAAGGAAGCGCCGGTGAATCTTGTGTACGTTGCGGACTTTTCACGCACGACCGGAGGCTCAGTAGAAGACCGCGAGATGTATTCCGCTGCAGGTACCGGCTTCATCAGTGAAAATGTATACCTTTATTGCGCATCGGAGGGGCTCGCAACTGTCGTGCGAGGTTCCATCGACCGGCATGCCCTCGCAAAGGCGATGAAGCTGCGGCCTGACCAGAAGATCATTCTCGCCCAGACAATCGGCTATCCGAAGAAGTAATGATAACCACAGAATCGGCAAGGCCTCACAGATCTCAACATCGTCGAACGATCGGTTCGGCAATCGATGAAGGCAAAGGAAGGATGCTCACTTTTTGTATTTCATGGTTGAGCCGAGGGGAAAATCTCACGCGCTCGCATGCTCGCTTCACGCGGGGGCCAGCCCCCTCGTGAGCTCCCCCGAGTCATGAGGGAAATGCTTTCCCTCAAACTCCCTTGGGTTCGATCCCAACTCACGATGAAATAAAAAAGGCCGGCAGGAAGCCGACCTTTT
>DATHDH010000065.1:0-5487 GCA_035319145.1 Dissulfurispiraceae bacterium
CGCTCACTCAGCTGCTGAGCGAAATGGACGGCTTTGACACGAAAAAGGGCGTCATTATTATGGCTGCAACGAACCGGCCCGAGATCCTCGATCCCGCTCTGCTTCGGCCCGGCCGATTCGACCGCCATGTTGTCGTGGATCGTCCGGACGTAAAAGGCCGGGAGGCAATCTTTACGGTACATCTGAAGAAAGTGAAAACGTCGGGTGACGTAAGCGTGAATATCCTGGCGTCGATGACTCCCGGCATGGTCGGGGCGGACATTGCAAATGTCGTCAATGAAGCAGCGCTTCTTGCCGTCCGCAAAGGCAAGGATGTTGTGGAGATGAAGGATTTCGAAGAGGCGATTGAACGCGTCGTCGCGGGGCTTCAGAAGAAGAGCCGCGTTATCAGTCCCAAGGAGCGGGAGCGGGTCGCCTACCACGAGGTCGGCCATGCAATTGTTGCCAGCACCCTGCCGAATGCCGATCCGGTGCGGCGAGTCTCCATCATCCCGCGCGGTGTGGCTGCTCTCGGTTACACGCTGCAATTGCCGACCGAGGACCGCTTCCTCCTGACGCGCTCTGAAATGCTCGACAGAATGGCTGTTATGCTCGGAGGCAAGGCTGCAGAAGCACTGATATTCGGCGAAGCCTCCACGGGTGCAAAAAACGATCTCGAACGCGCGACAGACATGGCAACCGCCATGGTAAAAGCATACGGAATGAGCGAAAAGCTCGGTCCGGTGTCGTATGACAGGGGCCGTCCGCTGTTTCTCGACGTGCCGATGATGAATCAGCCGAAAGAGTATAGTGAATTCACGGCGCAACAGATTGATCATGAGGTGCAGGAGATTCTGCAGACGGCGCTCGGCACTGCCGCGAATGTTCTCGGCAGCCTGCGGGCACAGCTCGATGCGATCGCGCGGCTTCTGCTCGATCGCGAAGTGATCGAAGGGGACGAGCTGAAGGGGCTTCTCGAAAAAGAGGTTTCGGTCCCCCCCCGGTAGAGCAGTAATTGTCCGATCACACTGGAGAACTCCAGCCGCTCGGGTGAAATCGCGCATCCCTCACATGGCAAACCAGGGCTCTGTTCCGATAGTCGAGGCGTCTGTGGTATTCTTTCTACTTACCTTTATTAAAAGCATGCGCGGAGGAAGCAGTTATGTCGGATGTCCTGATTCAGACCGAATTCCCTGATGTGAAACTTGTGCGGCGCGGAAAGGTACGCGACGTCTATGAAATCGGCGATCACCTTCTTATCGTAACGACCGACCGGATCTCCGCATTCGATGTCGTGCTTCCGAACGGTATCCCCGGGAAGGGCAAAGTTCTGAACGGCATATCGCTCTTCTGGTTCGGCCAGGTTGCCGATATCATCGAGAACCATATTGTTGCGACCAATATCAATGACTATCCCGACATCCTGAAGAAATATCGCGCGCAGCTCGAAGGCAGAAGCATGCTTGTTAAAAAAGCCAGGCCTCTTCCGATAGAATGCATCGTGCGCGGGTATCTCTCAGGCTCGGGCTGGAAGGAGTATCAGAAGAGCCGAACGATCTGCGGCATTCCGCTCCAGCCCGGCCTTGTCGAGTCGTCGCGGCTTGAGCAGCCTGTTTTTACGCCGAGCACGAAGGCGGAAGAAGGTCACGATATCAATATCAGTTTTGCCGAAACCGAAAAGATCGTCGGCCCTGAAGTTGCAGCCAAGGTTCGAGATGCTGCACTTGCGGTTTACAACAAAGCGCGCGCCGTTGCCGAAAAGAAAGGCATCATCATTGCCGACACCAAGATGGAAATGGGGTTTTTTGACGGCAGGCTTATCCTCATCGATGAACTGCTGACGCCCGATTCGTCGCGCTTCTGGTCGATAAGCGCCTATGCGCCGGGGAAAGGCCAGGACAGCTATGATAAGCAGATTGTGCGCGACTATCTCTTGACGCTCGACTGGAACCAGCAGTATCCGGGGCCGAAGCTGCCGGACGATATCCTGGAGAAGACCGCGGCCCGCTATCGCGAAATCCTCGGCATTCTGACGCAATAGCAATGGAACAATTTCAGAGACTGGTCGACATCATGGCGAAGCTCCGCGCGCCGGGAGGCTGCCCGTGGGATCGGGAGCAGACCCATGAATCGATTAAACCGTACCTTATTGAAGAAACCTATGAGCTGGTCGAGGCAATTGACAAGAATGACGATGCGGCCATTCGCGAGGAACTCGGCGATCTGCTGCTGCAGGTCGTCTTTCATGCCGAAATGGCAAAGGAACGCGGTGCATTCGATATCGGGGATGTTGCCGACGCCATCAGCGCAAAAATGATTTCCCGCCACCCGCATGTTTTTGCCGGTGCGAAGTTTGATACGCCGGAAGCGGTTTTGCAACAGTGGACCGACCGCAAGAAAGAGGAGGGCAAGTTCCGCGAGTCTGCGCTCGACGGCGTGCCGGGCCATCTGCCGTCGCTTCTGCGGGCGCATCGCCTTCAGTCGCGCGCTGCGCGGGTCGGCTTCGATTGGAAGGAAGTCGACGACGTGATGAAGAAGCTGGATGAAGAGCTTCTTGAATTCCGTCAGGCGGTGGCGCAGAAGGACAAGGTTGCCATTGAGGATGAACTCGGCGACGTCTTCTTTGTGCTCGTGAACATCTCGCGATTTCTGGGCGTGAACGCGGAAGAGGCGCTCCGCAAGACGATCGGAAAGTTTATTTCCCGTTTTCGGCATATTGAGCGTTCTGCGGCTGCGGAAGGCAGACAGCTTTCGGATATGTCCCTTGAAGAGATGGATACCTTGTGGGACGAGGCCAAGAAGTCGGAGACCGGCAGGCGTGAGGACACCGGGGCGGCGAGCGGCTACAAGAGTTAGAGGATATCGCCTGACAAATCGTCTCACGGCGTACCCTCGCGAAACCCAGGCACCTCGCGTGAGATCGGACATCCCGCACCGGCGTTTATTTCAATTGTATGAATAAAGTGGATCAGGCTGTCTGCAGAGAAGAAATCTGATGCGCATTCCTCACTGGATAAAGCAAGGAAGCAGGGGCTGTGCCGATTCGACGCCATTGAACGCTGTGCGTCCCGGGAGCGTGGGGTCGAGACGCCTGCATACCGTGTGCGAGGAAGCGCGCTGTCCGAACAGGCCTCTCTGCTTTCAGAAGCCGACCGCAACTTTTCTGATTCTCGGTAATGCATGTACGCGCTCTTGCGGTTTCTGCGCCGTGCAGCACGGCCTCACGTACCAGCCGGATATCAACGAACCGATTGCGATTGCTGAAGCGGCTGCCGAAATGGGCCTGCGCCATGTCGTCGTCACGTCGGTGACGCGTGACGACCTGCCGGACGGAGGGGCCTCACACTTTGCCGAGACAGTTCGCTGTATCCGCCAGTATCTTCCCGGCAGCACAGTTGAGTTGCTTATCCCTGATTTCAAAGGGGACGACGCCGCCTTGCAGACCGTTCTTGCTTCCGGCCCGGATATTCTCAACCATAATGTTGAAACAGTTTCCCGCCTCTATCCGACGGTGCGACCTCAGGCTGACTATGCCCGGTCGCTGCGCCTTTTGAAGACGGCAAAGGACCATGCCCCGTCTGCCAAGACAAAATCCGGGCTTATGGTTGGTCTCGGCGAAACCTTCGACGAAGTTCGCCAGGTGCTGCAGGATCTGCGCGGAGTTTCGTGTGATGCAGTGACGATCGGACAGTATCTGATGCCGACAAAAAAGCATCTTCCTGTTGTAGAATACATACACCCTGCGGTGTTTGAGTCCCTGCGGAAAGAAGCGTCATCTCTCGGTTTCCGCTTTGTTGCAGCCGGTCCGCTCGTCCGCAGTTCGATGAATGCGGAGCGGCTGTTCGACGAGCCGCTGAAAGCGCTGTAGCCCTGACATTCATGCAAGGAAGGAGATCCGATGTTCGAGTTCAACAGAATCAAGCGCCTGCCCCCCTATGTCTTTGCCATTGTCAACCATCTCAAGATGGAAGCTCGGCGAGCCGGCGAGGATATTATCGACCTGGGCATGGGAAATCCGGACCTCCCGACACCGAAACATATCGTCGACAAGCTCTGCGAGGCAGCGCATAATCCGAAGAACCACCGGTATTCGGCTTCGAAGGGAATAACGCAGCTCCGTGTTGCGATTACCGAGTGGTACAAACGCCGTTATGACGTGGATCTCGAACCTGAAACAGAGACCTGTGTCACCATCGGCTCCAAGGAAGGACTTTCGCATCTTACGCTCGCGATGATCCAGCCGGGAGACGTCGTTGTGACTCCGGCCCCGGCGTATCCGATTCACCCCTATGCAGTTATCATTGCAGGCGGCGAAGTGCAGCAGGTTCCCATCGGTCCCGGCATCGATTACTTCGGCGAAATGGAGAAGACGCTCCGCAAGACCTGGCCGAAGCCGAAAATGCTGATCATCAATTTCCCGCACAATCCGACGACGCAATGCCTCGACGGGCTCGACTTCTTCCAGAAGATTGTGGACTTTGCGAAGGAGAACAACATTATCGTTATTCACGATTTTGCGTATGCGGATCTCGTCTTCGACGGCTATAAGCCGCCGAGTTTCCTGCAGGTGCCTGGTGCAAAAGACGTCGGCGTAGAGTTCTTCTCGATGACCAAGAGCTATTCGATGGCGGGCTGGCGCGTCGGCTTCTGCTGCGGAAACAAAGAAATAGTGGGCGCGCTTATCAAGATTAAAAGCTATCTCGATTACGGAATGTTCCAGCCGATTCAGATTGCAAGCATTGTCGCGCTCCGTGGACCGCAGGACTGCGTTGAAGAGATGCGACAGACCTATGAATCGCGCCGCAATGTGCTTATCAAAGGGCTCAACGGCGCGGGATGGAATATCGAACCGCCGCGCGGCACCATGTTTGTATGGGCCGAGATCCCCGAGCCCTTCAGAAAACTCGGCTCCCTGGAGTTTGCGAAATACCTCATCAAAGAGGCCAAGGTTGCGGTCTCTCCGGGTATCGGGTTCGGCGAGGGCGGCGACAATTTCGTGCGCTTCGCGCTTGTTGAGAATGAACACCGCATCCGCCAGGCAGTGAAAGGCATCAAGAAGGCAATCAATAAATAGCAGGAGCGCGCAGCATGGCAAAGAGCAAAATATATGTCGGCATTATCGGATTCGGAACGGTCGGCAGCGGTACGGCACGCATCCTTCTCGAAAACGCTTCGATTATCGGCAAGCGCGCCGGGGGGATTGATGTTGTTTTGAAACGCATTGCGGATCGGGATGTTACGCGTGACCGCGGAGTAATGCTTCCTGCCGGCACGCTCATCCCGAGCGCAGACGATTTGCTGAACGATCCTGAAATAGATGTAGTCGTAGAGCTTGTCGGCGGCATTCATCCTGCGAAGGACTTTATCCTGAAGGCGATCGAAAACGGCAAGCATGTCGTAACCGCAAACAAGGCTTTGATAGCGACAGAGGGGGCGGATATTTTCGCTGCTGCCGAACGCAAGGGCGTGCAGGTCGGTTTCGAGGCTGCCGTGGCCGGAGGCATCCCG
>DATHDH010000066.1:0-2446 GCA_035319145.1 Dissulfurispiraceae bacterium
CGTTGTGATAGGAGGACGCCGCTGCATCATCTCGATTGTGCGCGACATTACGGCAAAGAAGCAGGCCGAACAGGCGCTCATCGAAAGCGAACAGCAGAAGAAACTGCGGAAAGAGGCCGAAATCAAGATGCTCCAGGCCCAGATCAATCCGCACTTTCTCTTCAATGCCATCACGACGATCATGAATTACACGCGGACCGAACCCGAAACCGCGGCGGCGCTCCTGTTGAAACTCGCCGAATTCTTCCGGAAAAACATCAAACCGGGTGACGAGCGGGTGCCGCTTTCCAAGGAACTTGAACACTGCGAGGACTATATCGGCATTGAGCGCGCCCGTTTCGAGGAGCGGCTCAGAGTGACGTATGACATCGACCATGAAGCCTTATCCTGCATGGTGCCGCCCCTCATCCTTCAGCCGCTCGTCGAAAATGCCCTCCGTCATGGGATACTCCCCAAGGAAGAAGGCGGCGCCCTTGTCATTGGAGCCCACAAGGAAGGCGGTATGGTGCGGATATTCGTTCAGGACGATGGGGTCGGAATGACGAAAGAACAGGTCGCCGCCCTTTTTACGGAGGAGCCGCCGGAGGAGCAAAAAGAACAACCCTCGAAAAAGGGCGCCGGCATGGCACTCAAGAATGTCCACTATCGATTGATTGCGATTTATGGCACGGAACACGGCCTTGTAGTCGATAGCACGCCGAAACAAGGCACGACCATTTCATTCACTGTACCAAGTTGCTGAAACACCCATTTCAATCGCCTCAGCCTCTGCCACTCAGCCGAAAATATCTACCATTCAGCCAAAATAACCCGAATATCATATTGATTTAATGTTATTTTTTTGCTTTATCCGTTGCACCCCTCCAATTCCGGCCTTTCGCCGTTCCTTCGACACCGTTCATGGCGTACTCAGGCATCTCGGGGATTTTTGATTTTCTTTTTATTTCAAACGGGTTAGATTTGAGAAGGTTGGCAACGTTTCGCACAACCGTCGTGCGCCATGCGGTGCACATCTCTATGGAGGAGGGAGCCCCCCATGTTTGAGAGTTTCATGACCAAGGCTATCGCCGCGGGCAACACGGAAGTGCAACGCTTCGGCACCAAGGCCGAGGCACTCGATTTTGTCGTACAGTTCATGCAAAAAGAAGGTGTGTCGGACTCAGCCGGGTCGTATGGCGTTTGGGCGGCCTGTCCGTTTCTGGACGGAATGGACAAGAGCGGAATCGCTCAGCGCCTCCCCGGTCTGAAATTCGAGTTCACCCGGGAGACGGCGAAGCAGGCTAAAGTCGGCGTTACGCAAATGGATTGGGGCGTAGCCAACACCGGCACGCTGGCACAGGATTCGACAAAGGTCGACCAGCGCCTTGCCTCTGCCCTGCCGTGGATTCATGTCATGCTCCTGCCGAGCACCAATATTGTTGCCGACCTTCCAGCCTTGTTCTCGAAGGTCGACCCGAAGAAGAGCAACTACATCGCTCTGATCACCGGGCCGAGCAAGACCGCCGACATCGAACGGGTGCTTGCCATAGGTGTCCACGGCCCGGAGCGCGTCGTGATTGTCTGCGTTGATGAACTGGGAGGTGCCGACTAATGGAACAGGAATTCAAACAATCAATTAAGAAAGCCCTCGAAAAACAGAATCTCGCCGGCATCCTGGACAGATGGAACTACCCGGCCACACGCGCGGCTGCATACGCCGGCGTCGATATCGAGGCGCTCAGATGCCAGATCGCTGAAATAAAGATGCGCGCCGCCTCCCATCTCGACGAGCTTGCGGAACAGTTCAAGAAGGCCGCCGAAGCGCGCGGCACGAAGGTCTTCAGGGCAAACAGTGCACAGGCGGCGAAAGATTATATCGCGAACCTCTGCAAGGAGAAAGGCGTCAAGAACATCGTCAAGTCGAAGTCGATGGCCTCCGAAGAGATCCACCTCAATGAACACCTGGCAAAGAGCGGCGTCACGGCTCACGAGACGGACCTCGGCGAATGGATAATTCAGCTGGCCCACCAGCGGCCTTCCCATATGGTCATGCCCGCCCTCCATCTCACGAAGGAAGAAGTTGCTGACCTCTTCAGCAAGGAAACCCGCGAGACGATGCCGACCGACATCCAACATCTTGTGAAGGTTGCGCGCAAAGAGCTTCGTGAAAAGTATTTCAATGCGGACATGGGCATATCAGG
Source organism: Dissulfurispiraceae bacterium (assembly GCA_035319145.1). Classification (GTDB taxonomy): domain Bacteria; phylum Nitrospirota; class Thermodesulfovibrionia; order Thermodesulfovibrionales; family Dissulfurispiraceae; genus JAAYUK01. Next base: position 2,181 of record DATHDH010000066.1, read on the forward strand.
AGCCAATATTGCCGTTGCAGAAACCGGCTCCGTCGTCATCTGCACGAACGAAGGCAATGCCAGACTCGTCAGCACGCTTCCCAAGACGCATGTCATCCTCGTCGGCCTTGAGAAGCTTGTCGAGCAGTATAGCGATATAGCCCCGATCCTTACGGCGCTGCCGAAGAGCGCGACGAGCCAGCTTATTACCGTCTATGTGTCCATGATCAGCGGACCGGCCGAGAACACCGACGGCACACCGAAAGACCTCCATATCGTTCTTATGG
>DATHDH010000067.1:0-2712 GCA_035319145.1 Dissulfurispiraceae bacterium
TGGACTGGTATTCCAATACCGCGCTTCCGACATTTAATCCCAGGGAGCCCAAGCAAAAGACGGCTGTCATACAGACCACGAGCGAATCGCCGCTCTGCCATGTTTCCGTCGGCAAGTGGATGAAGAAATCAGGTTTCGCCCTCAGCAGCCCCGAGCGGAAGGACCGGTGCGCACGGGTCGCCGCAAGCGTCGCGCACAAGCTCGTACTCGACCTGAACGCGTGGAAGGACGGCAAATTTACTCCGAGGTCATCCTGGACCCCGGGCAAGACAGTCGGCATCACCGGCCAGCAGAATTGCAATGAATGCCACGGCACTAATATTCCGACGCCGCCGACAGCAAAAAAATAGCAGTTGGGGGGAAGCCGGGCGGTCACCATTGCGCCCGGCTGCTTTTATATCGACAGCTGATGAAGATGCATTTTTTGCATGGAATTGTAACTTTTTTCTTTGTTCTTTCTGTTGCCGAAGCCGGTCAGATCGGTACCAAGGCTCCCCGTTTTTCCCTGCGCGATTTGAAAGGCGGATCAGTGTCCTCTGAATCATTCAGCGGACACGTCGTCTTAGTTATTTTCTGGGCAACATGGTGCGGAGTATGCAAGGAAGAATTAGCCGAACTCGAAGCACTCTCACAACAGTATCGCGACAAAGGCCTCATGATCATTGCTATAAACGTGGATGCAGCCGCGCCGAAGATCGCTGACGTCATGAACAGAATTCATACCACCTATCCCCTTCTGGTAGATGACCGGGATCATACGGCCGATGCCTACCGGGTAACAGGCCTGCCGACTTCATTCCTGATCGGAAGGGACGGAGTCATACGATACCGCCATGCAGGATTTGATAAAGCACTTCGGACACTCTTTGAAGCAGAGCTCATTGAGCTCTTGAAACAATGACAAAATGCAGGGAGGCTATGAAATGTTAAAAATGAACTTATTCAGGTTTTCACTATTGGCCGCATGCATCCTCATGAGCATTTCAGCATGCGGAGGTTCCGATAGCGGCGGCACAAGCGCGCCTGGTACGACCACCACGATCAGCGGTTCGGTCTTCGCCGCACCTGTGTCCGGAGCATCGGTTGTAATAAAGAGCGCGGGAGGCACAACCGTCGCCGGCCCCGTCACCACAGCGCACGACGGAACCTATTCCATCGATATTCCGACGGGCGATCTGAACTCTGACCTCAGGATCGAGTCCGCCGGCGGCACCTACACCGACGAGGCAACACAGACAACGACTTCCGCGGGAACATTTGCCGCTTACGTGAGTGCCGGCACGCTGACGACCGGTTCGGTGCATATCGATCCGTTCACGACGATCCTGCATGAGCTCGTCGCCAAACATTCGATGACGTTCTTACAGGCGCGTACGGCGCTCAGCAATGCGCTCGGATTCGTTCCGGACTGCTCTGTTGCCTCATCCAATGTTCCTTCAAACAGCAGCAATACGGCCCAGCGTCTCCGCGCATTCCGGGCCGGGGTCCTGAGCGAACTCGTTAAGGAACTGGGCCTCACGCCCGATAAACAGGCTGAGCTGATCGCCGCGATCGTGCTGGACCTTGCTGATGACGGACTGCTGAACGGATCTGCGGGGTCGGTCAATGGGTCGTCCCTGCCCGAGGATTTGCAGAGCCTTTATGATGCTGCGCTTGTCAGCTATCTCTCGAACACGACGGCAAACCTGACCGGTGTGACGTCGGGAGACATCGGCGACCTCGTGTTCGCAAAAGTCGCCCTCACGCCGACCTACCGCGTCGAATACGTTCCCGGCATGATGGCGCCGATCGCCGGGAAAACGCAGTTCAAACTGAAGGTAACTTATCGGATGACTCATGCAGCAGCATCCGGATTAACGCTTTCACTCATGCCTCTCATGCATATGCCCGGCATGTCCCACACTGCTCCTGTCGACGCTGTTGTGGAAGACGGCGCGAATCCCGGAACGTACAACTGCACTGTGTACTATCTCATGACATCAGGCCCCATGATGGGATTCTGGGACCTCAAGGTGGCCATAGGAAGCGGCATGTCGGGCGAATCGGCAACCTTTCATCCCCCGGTCGGTATGGGCATGGGCGATACCAAGAAATTCAATCTCAAAGGCGGGGCAAACGACTACATCTCGAGCGGCATGAGCGGCACTTCAACGCGGACCTACATGCTGTTTAACGACGGTCTCGTCAGCGGAATGACCTCCACGTTCAATCTGTTCATTGCCACGATGGAGAGCATGATGAACATGCCGCCGGTTTCCATTGGAACGGTCCTGAGCAGCCCCGTTGGCACCGTCCAGGCGGGAACAACATCCCTGCAGGCATCGCTCGACACATCGTTTTCATCGGTTGTCACGGGAAGCGATCTGGGCAGCGGCCATTGGACCATTCCCGGAATCAGCAGCCTCGTGACAGGAACGCAAAATTCGGTCTATATCAAATGGACCGTGAATGGCGAGGTCAAAACATCGGGCTCGGGAACTGCAACGGTCGATTACGCAACGTTCAGCGTCACGCCGGGGATGTAATACAGCATGACCGGATTGAAAAGCATTTTGAAAATCACGACAGCGGCCCTCTTCCTGGGGGTCGCTTGTCTCGTTTCTTCGTCAGCAAATGCAGGGTCCTGCTGCGGAGGCGGTGGCGGCGGGGCGCTGGTGCTGCCAAAGTACGCATCCAGCAAGGTGGATCTTTCCGTTGATTACGAAAAATACC
>DATHDH010000068.1:0-7674 GCA_035319145.1 Dissulfurispiraceae bacterium
CCGGAAACAGCGGCGAATCCTGCCGCACGCAGCGCAAAACTTAGGGGAGTGGTACGGCTATGATATTACGAAAGAAGTCGCGCATCAGCTTTCTCGGCAAGGCAGCCTTGCTTTCCATACTGGTTCTTTTTATCTTTGCGATCATAGCCGTCCGGTCGAGCGTGGTCACACTCGAATACCAATTGAGTTCGCTGGAGGCAAAAAAGAAAGATCTTATGAAGGACGCGAAGGTTCTGAGCGCGGATCGCGCCCGTCTCTTCGCAGTGAAGCGTTTTGAAAATGTTGCCGCCGCCGGCGGCATGGTGTTTCCGGATCGTATGAAAGTCGTCTACGTGAAGAACGCGCGGAAAGGCGGTGCCTATACCGCTTCGCTCGTTCCGACTGCAGGCCGTGGCGCTGTGGCGAAAGACTGATTGTCGGAGGGCTTCGCACAACTGACTGCATTATGACAAAGAGGCGGGGCGTCACAGTATGAACAAGCGGGCAATCATCGTCGTTGCCGTCGTCTCGGCAGCGTTCCTGGCAGTTGTCGTTCGTCTCGCCGATATCATGGTGCTCAACCACACGAAGTTTCTTGCGAAAGCACAGGGGCAGCAGATCAAGAAAGAGCTTATCCCGGTGAAACGCGGCGGCATTTATGATCGCAGGGGCAGGGAACTTGCCGTCAATCTTGAAACCGAATCGGTATTTGTAGATCCCGCGGAAGTGAGCGCTCCCGAGGCTACGGCGAAGGCCCTCTCGCGAGAGCTGGGCAGGGAGGCTCGCGTGATGCTGACCAAGCTGAACGGTGATAACCGTTTTGCCTGGCTTGAACGGAAAGTCGAGCTGGAGCGGGCCCACCGCATTCGTGAGATGAAGCTGGACGGCATCGGCTTTGTGCCGGAACTGAAACGCTATTACCCGAAAGGCAGTCTCGCATCGCATGTTATCGGATTTGTGAATTCGGAGAATGCGGGGCTCGAGGGTGTCGAGCGTCAACTGGACAAGCAGTTGTCCACCCGGACCGAAATGACGATGCGAGTGAAAGACGCCCGCGGCAATACCCTTTCCGAAGGGGCCCAGAAGGAACTGAAGGGAAACGATATCGTTCTGACCATCGATGAAGGTCTTCAATATATCGTCGAAAAGCACCTCGACGAGACGGTTGAGAAGTGGCGTCCTGTATCGGCGACAATACTTATGATGGATCCCCGCACCGGCGAGATCCTGGCCCTGGCAAATCGGCCAGCCTATAATCTGAATAATGCATCCGACACACCGATGCAGAAACTGCGCAATCGCGCGATAACCGATTTGTACGAACCGGGCTCCACCTTTAAAATAGTGGCAGCCAGCGCGGCTCTGGAAGAGCGTACCGTGACCACGAAATCCCTCTTCGACTGCAGCGCGGGAACCATTGAGGTCGGCGGTCGCAAGATCAAGGATGACCACCATAATGGCGTCCTTACTTTTGAAGATGTCATCAAGAAATCATCGAATGTCGGGACCATCAAGATTGCCCTCGGGCTCGGTAAACAGCGCCTTTATACCTACATGAAAAAGTTCGGCTTCGGAGACAGGACCGGCATCGATCTGGCGGGAGAAGCCGGCGGATTGGTTCGCCATCCGGATAAATGGTCGGGCATGTCGATCGGCGCTGTTGCTATAGGGCAGGAAGTGTCGGTAACGCCGTTGCAGGTCCTCAGGGCGTATTCGGCGATTGCCAACGGCGGGTATCTGGTCAAACCCTATGTCGTGTCCGAGATCCGGACGCCCGACGGCCTGCCGATTGCGCGGACCGCACCGGTTCGGGAACGCGTGCTTTCGGAAAAGACCGCGAATGTTTTTCGTGACATGCTCAAGCGGGTCACGGAGGACGGCGGGACCGCAAAAGCGGCTTCGGTCGACGGCAATGAGGTTGCCGGAAAGACCGGGACTGCGCAGCTTTACGACCCGAAGGCAAAACGCTATTCAAAAGAGCGATACGTCGCATCTTTTGTCGGATTCGTTCCTGCAGGAGATCCGCGCATAGCTCTTATTGTGGTCATTCATGAGCCGAAGGGGGCCATTTACGGCGGTGTCGTCGCCGGGCCGGTCTTTAGGGCGGTCGCCCATGAAGCGCTGTCATATCTGAGTGTGCCGCGAGATGATCAGCGGGAACGGGGACTGATGCTTGTGTCGACACCGGGGCGGGAAAAATGATGAACGATGCGCAGAAAGCCTTGCGCCGGATTCGCGATCTCGTCCCAGCCGGAGCGGCGGTTATCGGAGATGATTCCGTTGCCGTGACAGGCGTCAAATATGACTCCCGCGACGTTGAGCAGGGTGCACTATTTGTTGCTATGCAGGGCGACCGGGCCGATGGGCATGCATTTATCCGGCAGGCGCTCCAGCGGGGAGCGGTCGCCGTCATGCATAATCGGGATGCTCCCGAAGTCATCGACCTGCGGCCGGAGTTTCCGCGTGTTGTCTGGATAGGCGTCGATGACAGCCGCACCGCGCTCGCCTCTGTCGCTGCCCGGTTTTTCGGATACCCGGCCGATGAGTTGACGTTGGTCGGTATTACCGGGACGAACGGCAAGACGACGACGTCATATATTCTGAAAGCCATGCTCGAAGCATGGAAACAAAAAGCAGGTCTCATCGGAACCATCAAATATAAGGTCGGTGATCGTTCATATGACGCGCCGCATACGACACCCGAGGCCGCGGATTTTCATGGGCTGCTGCGCATGATGGCAGACGCTGGGTGCGGCTATGTCGTGGCGGAGGTGTCGTCTCACGCCCTCGCTCAACATCGTGTGCATGGAACCCCGTTCAGGGCAGCTGTTTTCACGAACCTTACGCGCGACCATCTCGACTTTCACGAAACCATGGAGCGCTACTTCGCCGCAAAAAAATTGCTGTTTACGGAACTGCTGGTTGCTGGCGGTGTTGCGGCAATCAACATCGACGACGAGTACGGAAGGAAGCTGGCCGACGAATTGCGTGGACGTGTCAGCGAAGGCCGGAATATCACCATTATTACGTTCGGGATGCAAAGCGTGGATGCCGATGTGAAGCCCCAGCAGGTTGCATCCGATTTCAACCGGACCCACGGAATTATTCGCGCGACGACTGATGCGGGAACTCGCACGTTTGAATTCACTTCTCCATTAGTCGGAACAACGAACGTCATGAATATGCTCGCTGCCGCAAGCGTGGCGATGGGACTTGGTATTCCCGACAAGGCGATCTCGGCCGGCATCAGTTCGCTGGAAGCGGTTCAGGGACGGTTTGAACGCATCACAGCCGGTCAGCGTTACCTTGCAGTCATCGATTATGCGCACACGGAAGATGCGCTGGAAAGGCTGTTGCTGAATGCACGAACTTTGCTTGATCAGTCCGTTCACAAGGGCGCCAAGAGGAGCCGCAAGCGGAGCGATGAGCTGTTTCTGCCGCAGGGGAACGGCGAGGGCCGCGTCATAACGGTATTTGGGTGCGGCGGCAACCGGGATCGCGGCAAACGCTCGCACATGGGGGAGGTCGCTTCGCGTCTCAGCTATTTCGTGATTCTGACGAACGACAATCCTCGCTTCGAAGATGCAAAAGAGATTATCCATGAAATCGAGCGTGGAATCAGGGGAGATAACTATATCGTCATTCATGATCGCCGGGCCGCCATCGCCATGGCAGTGGAGCTGGCATCTCCCGGCGATATCATTGTTGTTGCGGGCAAGGGGCACGAAGAGTATCAGGAGATACTCGGGGTAAAGCACCATTTCAGCGACCGCGAGGTGCTGGAAGGCGCCATACGCTATTCGATGGCGCGCCATGCTCGGCGTGGAGGGCGATCCCGAACTGCGGTGCGCCGGTGCTGACGCTTGACGGGCTGTTGGCCGCGACCGGCGGCTTTTTGGCTGCTGAAGGCGAACGAAGCTTCTCAGGTGTCTCGATTGATTCCCGTTCCGTACAAGCGGGTGAGATTTTTTTTGCGCTGAAGGGAGAGCGGCATGACGGTCATGATTATCTCATGCCCGCTTTGCAACAGGCCGCCGGAGCGGTCGTTTCCCGTTCCTGCAGGCCGCTTGATCCGACGCGCTATAAAGAGAAAACACTGGTTGCGGTCGACGATACGATTGCTGCGCTTCAGCAATGGGCGGCATATTGCAGAAAGGAATTCGCCGGTCAAGTGGTTGCGATAGCGGGCAGCAATGGTAAGACAACCACGAAGGAGATGACCGCATCCGTACTGAGCATGTGCAGGCGAACGCACAAGACGGCCGGAAACCTCAATAATCATATCGGCCTTCCGCTTTCGTTGCTGCGGACCCCTGACGACGCCGAAGTTATTGTCGTCGAAATGGGCACCAATCAGCCGGGCGATGTGGCACACCTTTGCGCCATTGCCCGACCGGATGTCGGCGTTATTACGAATATAGGCCTCGAGCACCTGCTCGGATTCGGATCGCTCGAAAAGGTGCGCGATGCCGAACTCGAGCTTTTGCCTTATGTGCATACCGTGATTGTTAATGCGGACGACCCCTTTTTAATGAGTGGAGTCATAGAGCGCTTTCGCGGTAAAATAATAAGTTTCGGCGTGAGCGCAGATAATGCCGATATTCGCGCTGCACATATCGAAACGACGGATCGAGGCGTCCGATTTATGCTGAAAAAGGACGGCGCGTCCGCGCAGGTTCAATTGCAGGTGGCCGGCCGGTTCAATATTGCAAATGCTGCTGCGGCAGCCGGTGTAGGGCACGCTTTCGGCATGACGGTCGATGACATCGCTGCAGGACTTTCCTTGTTTCGCGGGGTCCGCATGCGCTTTTCGGTTATCGAAAGCGGCGGTTCAACAATTCTGGCGGATGTCTATAATGCAAACCCTTCATCGATGGAGGCGGCTGTCCTCGAGCTTGAGCAGCTCAGTCGTTCGGGCGCGGAGGGGAAGCGGAGGCGTACCATCGCGGTCCTGGGAGACATGCTGGAGCTTGGGGAGCGTGAAGCCGAACTGCATGCCGCACTCGGGACCTTTCTGAAGAAGCAGGGGGTTGACCTGTTTGTCGGAGTCGGGCGGTTGATGCATTCGGCGGTGACAGCCTTTGGTCGCGGTGCGCATACCGTTGCGGACACAGGGGCGGCAGCGGACTTCCTTCGACCCGTGCTGACCGCGGGAGATGTCATTCTGATAAAAGGATCGCGCGGCATGAAGATGGAACGCCTGTGCGAATTGCTGGGGTTGCCGGTAGTCGCTGAACGTTAATTTTTCGGAGAGCTATGTTATACGAACTTCTTTACGGATTTACCGATGTCAGTACCGTATTCAACGTGTTTCGCTATATCACGTTCAGGACATCGCTCGCGGCCCTGACGGCACTTATCGTGACATTTCTCGCAGCACCGGCCATCATCTCCTGGCTCAGGCAGATCAGCATGACACAGCAGATCCGCGATGACGGGCCACAGACACATCTTAAGAAGGCGGGAACCCCGACGATGGGAGGAATCATCATACTCCTCTCGATTTCCGGTTCCATGGCATTGTGGGGGAATTTTCGCAATCCCTATACGTGGGTTGTCATGTTCGCACTTCTCGGTTTCGGGGCCGTCGGATTTCTCGATGACTATCTCAAGGCGGTCAAGAAGAATCCGAAGGGACTCCGAGCCCCGTATAAATTCGGAGTCCAGATGCTCATTGCGCTTCTTATCAGCATTTTCCTTTATATTAAGCCCGATCAGTATGCGACCATCCTCAGCGTTCCGTTTTTCAAGAAATGGCTCTTCGATCTCGGCGTGTTTTATATACCGTTCGCCATATTTGTCGTCGTCGGGTCGTCCAATGCCGTCAATCTTACCGACGGCATAGACGGATTGGCTATCGGTCTCGTGGCGATTGCAACCATTGCGAACGGCGCATTGACCTATTTGGGAGGACACGCGCAGTTTGCCCGTTATTTGCAGGTGCTGTACTTGCCCGGCATAGGAGAACTGACTGTTTTCTGTGGAGCCCTGCTCGGAGCGGCCCTCGGCTTTCTCTGGTACAACGCCTATCCGGCCGAGGTGTTTATGGGCGATGTCGGATCGCTCTCTCTCGGTGGGGCGCTCGGAACGCTCGCAGTGATAACCAAGCATGAAATCGTGCTCGCGGTCGTCGGAGGTATCTTCGTTCTTGAAACCATCTCGGTCGTCATGCAGGTTGTTTCATTTCGTATGACCGGCAAGCGGATTTTTCGCATGGCGCCGATTCATCATCATTTTGAACTGAAAGGATGGTCGGAGCCGAAGGTGATTGTCCGGTTCTGGATAGCCGGAATTATACTTGCGCTCTTTAGTTTGGCGACTTTAAAATTGAGGTAAGGGAGTACGGATATGATAAAAAAGAGTTTATGCGGCTTTCTTTTTATATGCGGACTTGCTGCGCAGGCGGTCTGTCATGCTTCTCCTTCTCCGACTCATTTTTCGGAAGGGGTTTCGGCGACCGCTGCGATTGTTATGGATGCTTCGAGTGAAAGAATCCTGTACGCAAAGAATCCGAATCTGAAGCTTCGTCCCGCCAGCACGACCAAGCTGATGACGGTTATGGTTGCCATGGATCGTCTGAAGCCGGAAACCGTGGTAAAGATTAGCGATCATGCGGCCGAAACGCCTTCGGTGTCTCCGCGGATCCGAGCCGGTGAAACCTATACAGTCCGTGATCTGGTAGCTCTGGCACTAATGCGTTCAATTAATGGGGCCGCTATCGCATTGGCGGAGGCAACTGCAGGCTCTGAAGAAGCGTTCGCGGTGCTCATGAACCGGAAGGCTGCGGAGATAGGCGCGGATAACGCAAAGTTCATCAACGCCTCAGGGCTGCCCGGCGCCGGTCAACATGTGACAGTTTTCGATCTTGCGAAGATCATGAAGGAATCGCTCAAGTATCCGTTGATCGTCGACACGATAAATTCGAGATCGCAAACCGTCTTTTCTTCATCGGGAAGAAAGCTCGTCCTGAAAAACACGAACGAATTATTGTGGACCGAGTCCGACATGTTGGGGGGCAAGACCGGATATACGCGCGAAGCACGCCACTGTTTTGTCAGTGCGGCGCGCAAGGGCGATTCCATCCTGATTTCAGCTGTCCTCGGAGAATCGCAGCGCGGCAACCTTTGGGATGATACCGCAAAACTCATGGTGCGGGGCGACGAAGTCCTTCATCGTCGCGCGGATCCCGTGATTACATATAGCAGCGGCAGCGAGAGCCCTGTCGTGTTTGCTACGTACCGTGAAAAAAGCTCTTACAAGAAGCAGAAAAAGACCGCTGCGGTTAAGGGCAAAAAGGGAAAGAAACGGGGAGATAAACTCTCCAAGTCCAAAGCGAAGAAGCCGAAGAAACAGAAGGGCGTTAAACAGAAGTCCAAAAAGAGATCGAAAAAAAAGGTGACAGCCGAGGCGCCTCGCCCGGCGTCCCGTTCATAGAAGGCGCCGCATGCAGTTCCTGAACGGCAAGCGGGTTCTGGTCGTCGGGCTTGCCCGGAGCGGCGTGAGTGCCGCGATTCTTCTTGCGCGTCTCGGCGCCGACGTCACAGTAAATGATGCAAAACCTGCGGATGCGCTCGCCGAGGGGCTGAACCGACTCCCGACTTCCGTAAAGACCGTTTGCGGCAGCCATCCGGATGTTCTGTATACGACCGCCGATCTTATCGTTGTCAGTCCCGGGGTGCCTGATGATCTGCCGCA